>NZ_QEQK01000014.1 GCF_003151135.1 Abyssibacter profundi | reverse complement strand
GCTGTTTGAGCCCGCGCAGCGGGCGAGTTTCCGACCCGCCCGTCGCCGGCGAGCATCGCAGGGCAGTCGTCGCGCCGCAGGCGCGCCGACCTGAGCAGTGGCATCCGCCCTTTTCCGCCCCTTTTGGGCGCGCAAAAGGGGCTCGGCCTTCAGGCCGAAAATGATGGGCAATACGGTTTGACGCGCATTGACGATTTCGTGGGTATGCAGTCATGTCAGCAGGGAAGAATCCCGCTGTCGGTACGCCCTGGCTAAAACTGCAACCGCCCCGCCGGCGCCAAAGCCGCCGCCCGCTCCAACACGGCGTCAACATCCGACCGCATGGCGGCAAGGTCCGGCTGCCGGGTCTTGTCACGAGTCTCGATGATCGACGGATAGTTCTCGCGATATTCGTGGATCTCTGCCAGCACGCTCAGGGCCGCCGCACGGCGTTGTGGGCCAAGCGCTTCGAGCTGCTCAGCAAGCGCGAGAATATCCAGGTCCATCGACAAGGCCAGATAATCGCGCGCAGCGTCCACTTCACCAACATCAAGCTGACGCGCGACGTACATCGACTCGGTCAGCTTGGCGATCTCGGCATCGATGGCCGGTCGTGCTTGCGGCGCCGGCGTCACGGGTACCGGTTCGGGTGGGTTCAGCCTAGCGACGCCCAGGCCCGCGAGGAACATCAGCGGAATCGCTGCGATCAGAATCAGTCGGCTGGCGGGCATAGATGATCGTCTCCGAGTCATTGGCAGGCATGTCAGCCGGCGGTGGTGCGGCGCTGGGGTCGAATTGCAGGTGGGCCACCCGCGTCCCGGGCGCGCAGCGCTGATAGCTCACCGTATAGAGGTCATCCGGGGGCGTGGTGATCTCGTCGTCGCCCGGCGCCTGGGTGGTCTGGTGGGTTACCTCCAGGGTAAGCAGACGGCCGCTGCTATCCATGACGGTATTGCCAATCATGGTGACGCGGGTGCCGTCGTTCTCGACTCCGGAGGAGCGGAAAAGCCCGCGCGCCAGGCTCCATCGACCCTTGTAGCCGTAGGTTACCTCTGCGGTCTGCAGACTGACTTGATCCGTACCATCGGCTCTTACGGTCCAGAGCTCGCCCTGGCAAGCGTCATCGGTGGACCAGGTTCCGAGAATGCTGCGTTCGGTGGCTGGCACCCGAAAAAACACGGTTTCCCAGGCTTTTTGATTGGCCTGATCGATATCTGATGAGGCGGTGAGCAGGGATTCGTTCAGACGTTGGCAGGCCGCGTGCAGCTGGTTGGTTTCCATCGCCGCCAGCTGCTGCCGCTGGAATCGGGACGCGGCATTACGCGTCGCACGCCAGTTTCGCTCCACCTCGTTCTGAACCAGCGTGTCCAGCGGGTCGAGCTTCAGATCATCCGACACCAGCTGGGCGAAGCGGCCCTGCAATTCATCGGCCAGCGCTCGATTGCGCTGGTCCCAGGCTTCGAAGGCCCCTTCGACACCAGGCGCCGCCGACCGCGCGTGCACACGGCAAACGTTGGCGTATTCCTCAATGGAGAAGTAGTAGGCCAGCAACTCGCCGATGGCCGCCGCAACCGCGTCATTCGCGTGGTTCGGCGTCGGGGTCGCCAGCAGCAGGCAGGGGATCAAGCAGAGCAAGAATCGGTTCATAGGTGCTTAGTGTACGGACAAACCAGTCCATCGCGCGGCCCTCGCGGTCGGCGCGCCAGACCAGCTTGAACAGCGCGGGTTCCCGCTGAATGCCGACGTCTCTGACCACCAGACGGCCGGCGGTGACTTCGGGGCCAGCAATGCACGATGGCAGAAAGCCCACGCCGAGGCCATCGAGCTGGGCGGCGAGCTTAGCAGCCACGCTGGGCACGCTCAGCACATCCTGTTCAGGCAGAAAACCGCTGGAGCGCCCCGGCAGGGTCCGTGATGTATCGCTGACCACCACCGCACGATACTGCCGCAACACATCGGCCGTGATCGGGTCGGGGTGCCCGGCCAGCGGGTGGTCGGCCGAGACACAGAACAGAAACCGGACCCAGCCCAGCGTTTGCGAGCGCATCGCCGGCTCTTGTGGCAGCTCCCCGGTCACGCCAATGGCCAGATCGGCCCGACCCGCGGCCAGGGCATCCGTGGGCCCGCCATACACCTCGGTGAGCAGGCGCACACGTGGGGTGGTTTCACGCGCATCCGCGTAGAACTGCGTGAGCAACGGCATGAGTCGGGAGACGCCGATGATGTCATCGACGGCGATGCGGATCTCCGATTCCCACCCGGTGGCCATGCGGCGGACGCGATCTTCCAGGTCTTCGGCCTCGATGAGCAGGCGGCGCCCGCGCTCCAGCAGTTCTCGCCCGGCCTCGGTCAACTGGGCCTTGCGACCGCTACGGTCGAAGATCGCGACGCCCAGATCATCCTCCAGCTTGCGCACCGAATACGTAATCGCCGAAGGCACGCGGAACAACAATTCGCCTGCACCGGCGAAACTGCCCGCCTGGTCGATGGCGTCCATCACGCGTAAAGCATCGAGCGTCAGTTTCATGGGTCAGGGAATCTGAACGTGGTGCCGCAAATGTTTCGCTTTTCCTGAACCGGCTGCAACCGCATCGTTTGATCCCTGCACAACGACGAGGACAACACATGGAACTGCGTCCCGGAGAATTACGTGGGCGGTCGAGCCATGCTTGGCTGGAGAGTCGCCACAGTTTCTCGTTTGCCAGCTACTACGATCCGGCGCGCATGGGCGTCTCGGACCTCCGTGTGCTCAATGACGACCGCGTTGCGGGCGGTGGGGGGTTCCCGCCGCATGTCCACTACGACATGGAGATTCTGACCTATATGCTGGAGGGCCAGCTCGCACATCGTGACAGCACCGGACAGCAGGGCGTGCTGGAGCCCGGCGACCTGCAGGTCATGAGCGCCGGTCGCGGTATCGAACACAGCGAGATGAATGCCTCTGACCAGCATCGCCTGCGGTTCCTGCAAATCTGGATTGTTCCGCAACAGCAGGGCCTGGAACCAACGCATGACACCTTGCGCCCCGACGCAGACCAGCTGCGCCAAGGGTTCCAGCCTGTCGCCGGGCCTGCCGGCGCAAACTTCAGCCTGACGCTGCACCAGCAGGCCTCCCTGCATCTGGCCTGGCCCGATGCCGCGGCGGTGATGCCCCTGCCTCGGGATCTGGCGCGGCCGCTGCGCTACCTCCACGTTGCCGATGGCAGCGTCTGCGTGGCCGGCCAGCGGCTGATCGCCGGGGATGCTGCGATTCTGTCCCTGCAGGACGACGCCCCGATGATCGCCGATGTGCCCAGTCAGGTGCTGCTCTTCGGGTTGCGCGACCAGACGGCACGGCCATGATCGTCCAGGCAGCATCTCACCCCGCCTGGTTCCATCTGCACATCTACTTTGATGCGCAGACCCAGGCCACCGCCCGGCAGCTCCGACAACAAATCCTCATGGAGGACTGGCCGCTGGCCTATGTCGGTACGCTCATCCCCCACGCAATCGGGCCGCATCCACGACCGATGTTCGAGCTTCATGCGGCGTCGGCGCATCTGGATGCTGTTTGCGCCAGACTGGAAGCACGGCGTGGCCCGCATTCCGTACTCATCCACCCGGTGCAGGCCGATGAGTACGCTGCACACACCCGCGATGCGCGGTGGCTCGGGCCTGCGCTGGCACTGCGACTCGACCGGCTGTGACCGCGACCACCATTGGCTTGCTCAGCCCGCAGTGGCTCGTTACGGTCAGCCGATCACAGGCAGTACCGCCCATCAGCGGCTGCCCGGCCCCGACCCAACGAGAACCACACTATGAATGCCCTGCCGGAAGGAGACGCCCTCCACCTTGCCGAACTCGTCCGCAGCGGCGAGGTCAGCGCGAGTGAGCTACTTGAAGCCGCCATCAGCGCCGTGGAGCGCCTCAACCCGCAACTCAATGCGGTGATCGGCAGCTTGTATGACGATGCCCGCTCGCGCACCCAACTGCCGCTCGGTAACGGGCCGTTCGCTGGCGTCCCCTTTCTCATCAAGGATTTGCTATCGGACTACGCCGGCCACCCGATCAGCTCCGGCAGTCGATTTCTCAAGGACTACGTCCCCGAGCAAGACAGTGAAATGGTCGTGCGCTATAAGCGCAGCGGGCTGAATATCTTCGGCAAAACCAATACACCGGAATTCGGACTGACCCCGTTCACCGAGCCCCAGCTCTTCGGCCCGACGCGCAATCCCTGGGACTTGGACCGCACGCCTGGTGGATCCAGCGGCGGAACCGGGGCCGCCGTCGCGGCAGGTCTGGTCCCCATGGCCGGGGGCGGAGACGGCGGTGGCTCCATTCGTATTCCGGCCAGTTGCAATGGCCTGGTTGGGCTCAAGCCCACCCGGGGGCGCAACCCCACCGGACCAACCCGTGGTGACATCTGGTTCGGCTGCGCCGTCGAACACCCGCTGACCCACAGCGTCCGTGACAGCGCTGCGGCCCTGGATGCACTCAGCGGGGCCGAACCGGGCGACCCGCACCGCGCGCCGCCGCCGGCAGGTCGCTATCTGGACGCCATTGAAGCCCCCGTGCGGCCGCTACGCATCGCCTATACCGGCGTGCCACTGCTGGGAGATGACATGGCGCCCGAATGCCTCCAGGGCTTGGAGCAGACGGTCACCTTGCTCGAATCGCTAGGCCACACCCTGGTCGCTGACCACCCGCCGATCAACCGGCCGGCTTTCGTCGAAGCATTCATCGTGCTCTTGGTCGCCGAGACAGCGGCCGACGTCAAGGACTTCGCCCGCAAAATCGGTCGTATGCCGCGTAAGGGTGAACTGGAACCCACCACGGCTGCACTGGTCCGGCTGGCGGGTAGCTTCACGGCGGACGAGTTGGCCCTGGCGCTGCGCGAGCTGCAGGCACAGACCCGCGCCTATGGGCGGTGGCTGCAAAACTACGATGTCCTGCTCACGCCCACCCTGGCCGAACCTCCCTTTGTCATCGGCAAATACCAGCCGGGCCTGGCCGATGCCCTCGGCATACAGGCGCTCAACCGGCTACCGCTGGCCGGTTTGGCGAAACGATCCGGCCTGATCGAGAAAATGGCGCAGGACATTTTCCGTTTCATTCCGAACACGCCGCTGGCCAATGTCACCGGTGACCCGTCGATCTCCTTGCCGCTGCACTGGTCTACAGACGGATTGCCGGTGGGCATGATGTTCTCGGGCCAGTTTGGCGACGAGACCACGCTGCTACAGCTGGCGCGGCAACTGGAGATCGCCCAGCCCTGGGCGCAGCGCAAACCGTCGCTGCACGCCGCTTCGCTTTAGCGCGGGAGAGTCCGCGCGCGGCTGCGCGGGGCGGTAGACTGTTCAGTCGTGACGAAACGCATGCTGATGCTACTGACGGGATTGCTGGCCGCACTTGGTCTGGCCGTGCTCGCCTGCAATCTCTGGGTCATCCAGAGCACGGACGCCTTCCTGTACGACAGCCCCACGGCCATCCCACCCAAGGGCGTGGGCCTGGTGCTGGGGACCAGCCCGTGGAGCCGGGAGGGCCGGGCGAACGCCCATTTCCGTGGGCGGGTGGAATCGGCCGCCCTGCTGTACAAACGTGGCGCCCTGCAACATGTCTTGCTGTCGGGGGCCAACCCCAGCGATCGCTATAACGAGCCCCGCGCCATGTACAAGGCGCTGGCTGAACTGGGCGTGGACGGACAGGACATGACCTTGGACTTTGCAGGCTTTCGCACGCTGGATTCAGTCGTGCGCGCCAAGCAGATCTTCGGGCTGGACGAACTCACGCTCATCACCCAGCGATTTCATGCTTATCGGGCTGTGTTCATCGCCCGCCACCTCGGCCTGGATGTCGTGGCCTATACGGCGCCGACCATCCCCCGGCGGCGGTCCTACCGAACGGAAATCCGCGAGGTCTTCGCCCGGGTCAAGGCGGTGCTGGACCTGTTCTTCATCGATAAGCAGCCACGCTTTCTGGGGGAACGCGAGGAAATCAGGCTCGATGGCGACCAAGCCGAGTCTAACGCTTCGGAATCCAGTCCATCGTCACGGTCTGCTCCACCGGATTCGTAGGCACCGGCCGCGGCTTCTTGACCGGGTTGGTCTCAAAGTGGTGGATGCCGTCATCTCGCATCCACTTACCGCCATATTCCGTCAGAAAGGCTCTCGCAACGTGGTGCGGCACGGCCTCCCCTTCGAACATCGGACGCGGTAGGGTTACGCCGGCGAGCAGCTCCTGCGCGGCATCGGATTCATCCACGGCCAGAAGCGTGCCGCTCTCATTCGCGTAAAGCTTTGCGTACTGCATGCAGTCCCCTCCCTGGGCTGGCGACAGCCTATGCCGAGGCGCGTCCGGCCGCAACGAAACAGGGCGCCCGAAGGCGCCCTGTGGTTCTCCCGCTGCGTGACGGGCCTGCATCGAGCCGGACAAATCGGCATCGTGTGGGCCACGCGGACCTCCGCGCGTGCCTAGAAGCTGTAGCTCAGCACGGCCTGGGCGTAATCCCGGTCACCCAGCAGGTTGTACTGCCCGGCACCCTGGAACACGGTATACCCCAGTTCCAGCTCCCAGCGATCGAGATAGCGCGTGTTCAGAATCAGGTTGATCTGCTCACGGCCTTCGACATGGTTCGATAGGGGCGTCGGCGAGGTCCCGTTGACATCGTGCTGCCACAGAATGGTCGGCTCCATGACAAAGCGGTTGAACACGTTGTTGTAGGTCATGCGCGCAGCCAGGCGATAACCCCAGGAGAACGCTGTGGGATAGCCGCCAATTTGCTGGGGCACGCCCAGGGCCGCCGCCGTTGCGGCATCACCGGGGGTATAGGTCCCGGGAGCTTCCAGGCGCAGTTCGTCGAGTTCGGGCATATCTTCCACATACATGCCCGCCGCCTCGAAGACCACGGTGGTCTGATCCACGCCAATTGGTGCCCAGGGACCAAGAATCTTGGTCAGCCCCAGATTGACCTGGTTCACGCTAAACCGCCGGTAGCCCACGATCTCCTGTCCGCCCAGCGCCGAACCCTGGATCGGTGCGACCTGACTGGAGACACCCAGCCCGGCGAGCAGCAACTCGACGTCGTCGATTTGCAGTGGCTGGTCATCTTTCCGGCTGACTTCGCCCTGCAAGGCCAGCCCACCAATAATGGTGGTGTTGAAGGACAGTCCGTAGAGCTTGATGTTCTCCGGATACACGAGCCGGTAACCGGATTCAGTGGACGGATCGTTGCCCGTCGGCCGCGAGCGCCCCGACACCAGCGGCAAACGGCTGTGATAGTTCGCAGCGTAAAGGCTCAGGTCCAAATCGTTTAGCGCCGGGATGTACATCCGCAGCGCGCCGCCGAACTGGTCTTCACTGTCGGGCTCACGATCCGGCAGGCGGGTAATGGCCGCACCAAAGGGCACGCAGGGCGAACCGTCGGAGCAGACCGTCAGCGGGGACGCGTTCTCCGGCGCCCGACCGAAGCCGATCTGGGCGGTGATACCACCGATACCGGCGAAATCATTGGTCGAAAAATACGTACCGCTGGCGTCAATCACCGTCTTCTCCCAATCCAGCTGGTAGAAGACGTCCAGTGACGCGTAGTCCGTCAGATCGGTCGATGCCCAGACCATGGACACCGGCCGGTACACCTCCTCCAACTGGAAGCCGGGGACCCGCAGGTGGTTGACGTTAAAGGACAGAACGCTATTGAGGCCGTTCTGGACAAACGTCGATTCACCCCAGTTCAGGGCTTGCTTACCGATGCGAAAAGCCAGGTAACGACCGAAGACGTCGAAATCGCCATAGACATAGGCATCCAGCAGGTCGGCATCGTTGCCGACCTCGTCCTGAATGGCACTGCGCCGGGCCGCTAGGTCTTGTGCATTGAGGGTGTCGTCCGGCAGCCCCTCGTGATCTGCCGGGTCGAGAAACGCTTCGTCCTGCAGAACCACATCGTAGGTGTAGGTGCCTCGGACAAAGGCTCCGAAGTTACCCCAGTTAAACGACAGATCAGACGTCAGTTTGGTCGGGGCAGCGAAGACATCGCCCTTATCGAACTGCAGGTTGCCATCATCACCATTGGTGGAATACGCCAAGCCGGCCTGGCCATCGGCGGTCTGGTTCGCCCGGCCGATAAGCCGACGGTCCTGGGATTCCATACGCACTGCAAACCCGGTGGTCAGGTCGCTGTCGATGCGGATGGAGGCATCGCCCAGATCAAAGTCGAGAGCCACTGCCGGCCATGCCGCCAGTGAGGACAGGGCAGCCAGGGTCAGACCGGCTGCGCGGGTGTGTTTCGTCTGCATGATTAACTCCTCGCGCCGCTTATTGGGCAGGTGCCGGACAGGACTGGCCGACCGGCAGGCATACGCCGCCGGAGCCGAGGAAATTCGCCATCTCGGTCTGCATTTCAGTGGTGGCTGCCAGCGAGGCGGACGGATCGAGAATCGAGCCGTGATCGCCCGCCGCAAAGCGCACGACCGCGCCGACACCGCTGGCATCGCTGGCGAGTAGCAACGCGGTGGTTTCACCGGGAACCACGTCATCCACCACGTCCAGCCCCATCTGCATGTACAGCGGATCGGTGCCGCTCAGCGGGCCGGGAATCGTCACCCGATCATTGGCGGCCGTTTGCGGGCCGGCGGGCACGCTGTTGGGCACCACCTGGTCGCCTAGCACCTCGATCATGTGGATCGGATGGCTGGCCCTAGCGTCCGCGGCAAAGTTGATTGGGTCCGTGGTATCCAGCACCAGTTGTGAAAAGCGCAGGAAGGTTTCGAAGGTGTCCCCACCCTCGTTGAACCCGGCCGCTTCCAGCCCCTGCGCAACCACAGGCCCAAAGGCCAGCGAGCCGTCCAGCAGCTTGGCGATGCCGCCGCCGGGCATGGCCAGCGTGGCCGCGCCGATGTCGGCGTTCACGCCCAGCAACGTCGTCCCGACAATACCGCCAAGGGAGTGGCCGACGAAGGCCACCCGGGACTCGTCGATCTCATCGGTCTGGTTATCGCCATCCAGGTCCAGCAGCCCAACGGACTTGGACAGTCTCGTCAGGTCGGCCACCGACTGGCGGATGTTGTCGCGAGCCGTCAGCAGGCTGACCAGATTCACGAAGTGCTCGCCCGAGGGGTCCGCTGAGCCATCTGGACCCGGCGCACCGGTTTCGTTGTTGACGTAGTCGACATCGAAGGTGCGCTCAGAGACGCCGTTAATCCGGAACGCGGCGACGCTTGATTCCGGCGAGATGCCATGCAGCGGATGGTCGATGGCGATTACCACGAACCCGGCAGCTGCCAACGCCGGCGCGACCGCGAACATGTCTGTGCGATTGCGCGTGACGCCGTGTTGGAAGATCACCACGGGCCACCCGTTGGCCGGCATGCTGCGGCCACTGTTGGCGTTCGGCACGGTGAGCAGAACAGGAATGGTCTGGGTGCTCTGCGCCACGGGGACCGGGAAACAGGTCGTCGTGCTGACACTGGGGCGCAGCGGCTCGCTGCTGCCCGGCAGCGTTGCACCCTGCGCGAAGGCACCACAGGGCACCTGCCCCAGGAACGTCGCGTTGACATCCGGCTGCGCCGGGTCCGCTTGCCAGATGCTGCTCAGCGGCGCCGTTGGATTCTCCTGACTGGGCGGCTGCAGGTAGTACTGGGTCTGGAAGGTCCCTGCGTAAATGTCCGCCACTGGCGGCAGGCCCAGATTGAGATCACCGGTGGTCAGCGTGCCACCCGCGCCGTTGGGCACCGGTTGCACGCCAAGCGGCGCGGCGGTCGCCTGGGCGTGCACCGCCCGCAGACTCTTGCCAATGGATTGGGTGGTGAACGGCCACGCCAGCACCAGCTGCGATGCCGGAATGCCAGCCGCTTCGAGACCTTCAACCGTCGGCCGAATGACCTGGGATCGCAATGCCTCCAGCACGCCCTTTTGTTGCGCGGTCAACGTCGTGAGCGCGGGTACATCCTGCTCCGACACCGGCGTGTCGCTGGCAGCGACTTCAAACAAGGCCGATGGCTGGGCCGGGTGACCGGCCTCGCTGCGCAGCGCCCGTGTCAGCGCCACGACGTAGCGGGTCTCCGGCGCCAGCGGCCGCAACGGCTGGATCAGGAGGCGGGAACGCTTCTGGTTGATCGGCACACCGTCCGCATCATCCACGGCCGGGTAGTCCTGCACTTCATAATCGATGCCGGGGACCAACGGCGCGCCCGTGGCGGTGTTGATCACGATCACGCCCTGGGCCGTGGTCGAGAAATCCACCGCGCCCAGCAAATCGGTAAAGATCGGTGCCGTCGTCGAAAAGCCGTCGACCTGATTCGCTGCCGTCACAAAGGGTGCGTCGGAGCCGTTGGGGATATTCAGCGTGGGGTCAACAAAGCCCGAGAAGAACGCATCGATCGGGAACGGCACCACCGCGCTGGCGGCGACGGGGTCGAATAGAGAGAGCGCAATCTCGTTGATCGGCTGCTGCTCGGCGTCCTCATCGACGCTGCATCCAGCCAGTAGCCCGAGCGCAACCGCGCCGGCAAGCCAGTACTTCATGGCAGTCCTCCAGTGCACCTATGCATGACTTCGGTCTCAGATGGACCGATGGGGCGCGATTGTGGAGAGCCGCCTGTCAATGGCGCGTGAAGTGAACAAGCCGCACCGTACCGCTGGTCGGGCGATCGGCACCCTCTGTGTGGCACAGAGGGCCGTCGGCCGGGCCGGGGCCGGCCTGAAGCTAATTACGAGGTGAAATACCCGGCCACAGTGCCAACGCCGCGTCGCACTGCGCCTCGATGGTGGTGTCATCCCAATCCAGCTCAGGCGCCATCAAATGGGCGGCGTTGCGCGCCAGCTCTTGATCCGGCGCGAGCATGAGCATGACGGGCAGACGTCGTCGCAAGACGTCCACGAGCGAACGCGCCATCTCATGACGTGCGGCGTAGGCCACTTCCGCACGGATAAACGGACATTGCTCGTGCAAGCGCATGGCCAGCGACGGTTCGGTGCGGACCATGTCCAGCACGGCCTCCGTTTGGGTGCCATGGCGCTTGACCAGCCATGCGGCGGCCCGCTCATCCACGCCCAATGCGCGGGCGTCAGCCTCGGCCTCGGCCCGCCATTGGCCCACGTCGCCGCTGGGCGCCCAGGCCAAGGGCTGCTGATCGGTGCGCCGCGTCCCTCGCGCTGGCCCCAGTTCGGCGCGGGCCATATCGACGATTGACTCGGCATCACCGCGGGCAGTCGTGTACTTACCGCCAATGGGCATCCATAGTCCCGGCTTGGCCTTACGGACCATGAAGTCCCGAGACACCGCGGATAAGGACCCATCAGAACCACCCATGAGGGTTCTCACACCGGCAAAACAACCCCGGATATCCTCGCGTCGCCAGTTGGCCTGACGCAGCGCCCGGTTGGCCTCGTCGAGCAGATACTCGGCCTCGTCTTCATAAACCGCCAGGTCCTTAGGGTCTCCCTGATAATCGGATTCCGTCGTGCCGATGATCGTGTGGTCGTACCAGGGGATGACGAAGAACACCCGGCCATCCGAGCGTGCGGTCAGCAGGAACGCATCCTTTGGCCCCGGCAGCTCCGGCATCATCAGGTGCACGCCCTTGATCAGCTTGTAGTCGCCAACCACCGACCGGCCGCCGGCAAGATCGGGCGCCCACGGGCCCGCCGCATTCACCGTCAAGCGGGCCCGAATCTGCCCGGTACCGCCCCCGAGCCGATCTTCAATACGCGCGCCGATGACGCGGTCGCCCATGTACAAGACCTCGGACACGGCCGTGTGATTCGCCACCATCGCCCCCGCGCGCTGAGCGGCGGCCACCACTTCCAGCGTGACGCGGGCATCGTCTTCCTGACAGTCCCCGTAGGAAAAACCGCCGATCAGGCCCTCGGTCGACAAATACGGGAAACTGTCCCGTAGTTCCAAGGCGTCGAAGCGGTCGTGAGGCGCCACGGGCTGCCCCCGGCCGGCCAGCAGGTCATAAAGCGCCAGCCCAATGCGCATCTTCCAGCTGGCCACCCGATCCCCCTCGTACTTCGGAATGACGAAGCGAATCGGGTCGACCGCATGCGGCGCAATCCGCGTCAGCGTTGCGCGCTCGGCCAGGCCATGGCGCACCAAGCCGAAGTTGAAGTGCTCCAGGTAGCGCAGCCCGCCGTGAATCAGCTTGCTGGAGGCCGATGACGTGCCGGCAGCCCAGTCGGTCTTGTCGACCAGAGCCACCCGGTAGCCTCGCAAGGCGGCATCGTAGGCCGTCCAGGCCCCGTAAATGCCGCCGCCGATGACCAGCAGGTCAACGCTGGCATGCTGCATGGCGGCAAACTGTCGATCCATGGTTCAGGCGTCCTTGCGGTAAGAATGTGGCGCGCGCGTCCCTCGCGGGGCCTCCGGCGCTAACTGGTTTCTGACTCCGGCGTTGCCTTGGCTGACTTTCGAGACGCCGGCTTCGTGCCGGACGCCTTGGCCGCTGTCGCCTTGGTCCGGCTGGCGCTGGCCGCCGGCTTCCGCGTCGAGGTCTTGGACTTTGAACTTGCGGCCTTGGCGCGGGTGCGCTTGCGATTCGGCGCCGGCTTGCTACCCGGCTCATGCGGGTTGGAACGCGCAAACTCAGACCGCCCTGCAGCCATCTCGTCCGTCGTGAATTCGTCAACCCGAACCACCTCGGCCACCAGTTCCCAGGCCTTACGCAACGCGGTGGCCTCCTCGGCGGAGATCAGCCCGCTTTGCTCAGCCTCGTCGATTCGTTCCCGAGGGTGCGGGTGCTTGAGTTCGCCCTTCTTGAACGCCTTGACCAGCTTGGTCTCCAGCGATTCGGTCTCCAACACGGCCGCATGCGCTTGTCGCAACACGCCGAGGGGATGGGCGACATCCGTCGGCTGGTAAACAGCGGCGGCCAGCCGCTGCATGGCCGCACCAGGCTCCATCATCAGCCGAGCAACCTTGGCATTGGTGCCGTCATCCGCAGCGCGTGCCCGACGGCCCAGCGGGAAGATCACCAGCCGCAGCCCCCACATCAGCGGCCGCATCGGCAGGTGGTTGAGCACACCGTCCAAACGGTCCTCAATGCTGTGACAAAGGTCATCGAGCATCCACTGGACCAGCGGCAGGTCTTCCTCGGGCCGCCCCTCATCCTGGTACTGCTTGAGTACGGCACTGCCGATGAACAGCGCCGACAGCACATCGCCCAGACGGGCCGAAATGCCTTCGCGGAATTTCAGTGATCCGCCCAGCAAGGCCATGGCCACATCGGACAGCAAGGCCAGGTTGGCGCTGTAACGCGCCAGCCGCTTGTAGTAGATCGCGGTGGGGCCCGAATCCGGTGCGCTCGCCACCTGCGAGCCGGTCAGCCCCAAGACCAGCGAACGCGCCTTCGCCGAGGCGATATGCCCCATGTGCCCCATAAACGCCTGGTCGAAGTTGTCCAGCCCGCGCGCGGCATCGTCGTCGTTGACGGCATCCATTTCGCTCAGCACGAAGGGATGGCAGCGAATCGCCCCCTGACCGAAAATCATCATGCTGCGGGTCAGGATATTCGCACCCTCGACCGTGGTCGCCACCGGCGCACTCTGGTAGCCGCTGGCGATGATATTCCGAGGCCCGATACAGACCGCCTTGCCCGAGTGCACATCCATGGCATCAACGGCGATGCGCCGTGCCAGATCGGTGACATGCATCTTGGCAATCGCCGACGGGACGGAGGGTTTTTCACCCAGATCGACCGCCAATGCAGACAATTGACGCACGGCGTTGCAGGCGTAGGCCTGGGCACCGATGCGAGCCATCGCTTCCTGTATGCCCTCGAACTCGCCAATCGAGACGTTGAACTGCTTGCGCACTCGCGCATAGGCGCCGGTGGCATAGGCTGCCTGCAAGGCACCGCCGGTGCTTCCGGACGGTAGCGAAATGCCCCGACCCACCGACAGCACTTCCATTAGCATGCGCCAGCCCCGACCGGCGTTCTCGCGCCCGCCAATGATGGTATCCAGCGGTACGAACACGTCCTTGCCTCGAATCGGGCCGTTCATGAACGGGGCCGACAGCGGATAGTGGCGGTTGCCAATCTCCACACCCTTGGTGTCGTGCGGCACCAGCGCGCAGGTAATGCCCAGGTCTTCCTGGTCACCCAGCAAGTGATCCGGGTCATAAAGCTTGAACGCCAGTCCGATGACGGTCGCCACCGGTGCCAGGGTGATGTAACGCTTGTCGAAGGTCAGCCGCATACCCAGCGTCTTCTTGCCTTTCCACGTGCCTTCGCACACCACTCCCATGTCGGGAATGGAACCGGCATCTGATCCGGCGTAGGGGCTGGTCAATCCGAAGCAGGGAATCTCGTCCCCGACGGCCAGACGCGGGAGGTAGTAGTCCTTCTGCTCGTCCGTGCCGTAATGCAGCAGCAATTCGGCAGGCCCTAAGGAGTTGGGCACCGCCACGATGGAGGATGCGGTGGTCCCGCCGGCACTGGCGATCTTGGTCAAGACCGCAGAATGGGCGACGGCAGAAAACTCCAGACCACCGTAACGCTTGGGAATGATCATCCCGAAGAACTTGTTCTTCTTGATGAACTCCCAGGCGGCTGCGGGCAGGTCAGCCTGTTCATGCACGATTTCCCAGTCGTCGAGCATGCCGCAGAGCTGCTCGACGGGGCCGTCAAGAAAGGCCTGCTCTTCGTCAGACAGTCGAGGCTTGGGCAACGCCCCCAGCCGACGCCAATCCGGACGCCCGGAGAACAAATCCCCTTCCCACCAAACGGTGCCGGCTTCCAAGGCCGCCCGCTCGGTGTCCGACATCTCCGGCAACACGCTCTTGAAGAATTTGAAGGCCGGCGCCGTCAATAGTGATTTGCGCAACGCCTCCACATTGAGCACAGCCGCCACGCCAGCAAACACCAGCCAGAATGCGAGGAGCCAGCCCCAGGCCACATCGCCCAATAGACTCAGCACCAGCAGCAACCCGCCGATGACAGCCGTCGATGTTCGCAGCGAAGTGCCGCGGTAGGCCAAGGCGGTTCCGACGGCGATAAACGCCAGCAACCAGAGTAGCGTGCTCATATTCAACCTCCTGTCATTGGGCGGTGAAGGCGCTGCACCGAAAACGGCATCCCCGATCAAAGGGATGCTGCAATTGCCAGTTCGTGCTGCGTCAGCCCCACCAGTCAGGTGGTCGACCGCTGAAACCGGTCAGTGTTCAAGACATCGGCCCATGCGAGGCCATGGCTTGCCTTGAAGCAGCACGGCTTTGAGCATAGGGAAGGCCCTGCAGCGCCGCAAACGCCGCGCAACAGCCAACTAGTCGGCAAAGAATGCTTGCAATGCCTCGGCCACGGCCTGTGGCTGGTCATGGTGAAGCATATGGCCCGACTCCGGCACCACCTGCCGACGATGATCACGGAAACAGCCGCGACGGCGCTGCATTTCTTCATCGCCGGCGGCGGCCATCAACGGGGAATCGCTGGCATCGAGAAACAGCGTCGGCGCCGTGACCTGCTGCCAGACGGCATAGGATTCTGCAGCGCGGTACAGGATGGGGTTTCGCATGCGATGCCGCGGATCCGCCAGCAATTCGATCCGGCCATCGGGTCGGCGCTGCCCCCAGACCTTGGCAATGGCCAAGGCGCGTGCCGGCGTCAACCGGCTGTTGCGACGGGCAATGCGTTCGGCGAGCACCTCGAAGCTGTCGTAGCTGCGCTGCGCCGGAGGATCGCGCAGGGCGTCCAACCAACCGCCCAGGCGCTTCGGTGCAAGCTCCGGCGCCATATCCGGCAGCAGCAGCGAATCCAGCAGCGCCAGACGTGACACCCGGTCGGGCCGCACCCCTGCAAACAGACTGGACGCCTGCCCGCCCATGCTGTGACCGACCAAACGAACCGGACCCTGAGGATTGATCGCCTCGACCAGGGCATCGAGATCCGCAACATAGTCCGGGAACCAATAATGGTCCCCCTCCCACTGGCTATAACCGAATCCGCGCCAATCAGGCGCCACCACATGAAACCTGTGGGCCAGCTCGCGGGCAACAAACTGCCAGCTGCCACCGGTGTCCAGCCAACCGTGACAGCAGACCAGCAAGGGCCGCTCGGGAGAACCCCAGGTCCACAGGTGATAACGCAATCCACGGATGCGCAGCAGATGGCTGCGGGCTCCGCTGGCGGCCTCGATCGGCTGGGCGGTCATGCTGTGTCAGGCCGCCTGTTCGTCAAGGTAGCGCCGCAGCAAATCCAACCGATCGTTGCCCCAGAACAGCTGCTCTCCAACGAACAGGCTGGGGGCGCCGAATGCCCCCCGAGCCACCGCCTCTTCGGTGTTGGCCTTGAGTGCCGCTTTGATGGCGTCCTGCTCGGTCAGTGCCAGTATGGCCGGCGCATCCAGCCCGAGCTCGCTCAGCACGGCCGATACCACGGCAGGATCAGAGATATCCCGTCCCTGTCCCCAGTACGCACGCATGATGGCCTGGGCATAACGCTCGCCGTCTCCCTGCTGCTCTGTAACTAGCCCCGCCCGCAGGGCCAGAATGGTTTTGGCAGGAAACGTCTCAGGTGGTGTCAACGGCACCTTGTAGGCACGGGCCCACATCTGCAGGTCCGCCATCATGTAGCGCCCCTTGCTGGCCACGGTCGCCGGCGGGCGATTGCCCGTCGCCTGCATGACCCCGCCCAGAAAAAAGGGGCGATACACCAGTGCCACCCCGGCCTCGCGCGCCAGGGACGGCAGCTGTGTGGAGGCCAGGTAGGTATAGGGGCTGACGGGGTCCCAGAAAAATTCGATGGATGCCACCGGCATCTCCTCGCCTATTGGCTCTGGCTGGCCGACTCCTGCGCGAGCTCCGGCCGGAAATAATGCTCGGTGATGACGTTGCCCAGCTGCGCCAATCGGCCCTGCAGGTCATCGACGTAGTCGGACACCTGGGACTGGGGCAAGGCGGCCAGATCCGCTTCGGCGATCCGGCTGCGGATGGTGCGTGCGACACGCAGCGGTTGATCGTGATTGGGGATCCGCGACAGCGTCTGGCAGATGGCATCGAGATTCCAGGCCACCGACCGCGGAAAGTCGCGATCCTGGATCAGGAACTGCACCACCTTGGGCCCGGACACACGCCGGCGAACCTGCCGCCGATACATCTGGTAGGCCGTCAGCGACATCAGAACGCTACGCCACTGGATATTGGAGAACGGCAGCAAATCATCTTGGCGCTGCGGCAACAAACCGATTGCCGAGGCATCGACGATGCGCGAGGTCATGTCGGCCTGCTCCAGGCTGGAGCCCAAGCTCAGGAATCGGTACGCCAGATCGCGCGACATGTTCTCGTGCAGCATGCCGTCAACCAGTAGACAGCTGCGAATCACACGCTCTAGAAAGTCGCTGCGCCGGCGGCGCTCCAATGCCTGTGGCGTGGCATCGCGCACGAACCAGTAGAGCTTGTTGATCTCTTCCCAAATCTCGCGCGGCGTGATGTCGCGCGAGGACCGTAGAATCTGCCGGGCATTAGAGAGTGACGAGAGAATCGAGCCTGGATTCGCGTCGTCAACCAACAGGAAGCGCACCACGTTGGCTTCGGAGAAGTCGTCGTACCGCTCCAAAAAGCCGGCGCGGCTGCCGGTGATATCAACCACGGACTCCCAGGCCACGACCACTCGGCGCGGCATGTCGAGAATGAGGTTGGCATGCACGCTGGCCAGCCGGGCGGTGTTTTCGGCCCGCTGTACATAGCGGCCGAACCAGAACAGATTGTCTGCAACACGCGAAAGCATCAGTCGTCCACCTCGACAATCCAGGTGTCCTTGCTGCCGCCGCCTTGCGAGCTGTTCACCACCAGCGAGCCCTTGACCATGGCCACACGCGTCAGTCCGCCCATGGTCACGTACTGTGACTCGCCCGACAGGATGAAGGGCCGCAGGTCCAGATGACGGGGCTCGATTTGTGACTCCTCACAAACCGTGGGGCAGACCGACAGGTTCAGGGTGGGCTGAGCCATGTAGTTCCGCGGATTCTTGCGAATCTGTTCGGCAAAGGCCTTGCGCTCGGCCTCGGTGGCCCTGGGGCCGATCAACATGCCGTAACCGCCCGATTCATTGGCCGGCTTGACCACCAACTGGTCCAGGTTGGCCAGCACATGGTCGAGGTCCTGCTTGCGATGGCACAGAAAGGACGGGACGTTGGGGATGATCGGGTCCTGGTCCAGGTAATACTTGATGATCTCCGGCACGTAGGCGTACACGACCTTGTCGTCCGCCATGCCGCAGCCCGGCGCGTTGGCCAGCGCCACATTGCCCTTGAGCCAGGCGCGCATCAGTCCCGGCGCACCCAGCAGAGAGTCCGGATTAAAGGCTTCGGGGTCGATGAACAGGTCATCCACCCGCCGATAAATCACGTCCACCCGGGTCAGGCCCTCGACGCTACGCAGGTACACGCAGTCATCGTCGCCGACCACAAGATCCGGCCCCTCGACCAGCTCGATGCCCATTTGCTGCGCCAGATAGGCATGCTCGAAGTAGGCCGAGTTATAGATCCCGGGCGTGAGCAGCACGATCATCGGATCGTCCCCGTCCCGCGGGGAGAGGCTGGCCAACATCTCGTATAGCTCGGCGGGATACTCGTCCACCGGCAGGATGCTGCTGTGTTCAAACAACTCCGGGAACACCCGCTTGGTCACCAACCGATTCTCGACCATGTACGAGACACCCGAGGGCACACGCAGATTATCCTCCAGCACGTAGAGCGTGCCGTCGCCATCGCGCACCAGATCGGACCCGCAGATATGCGCCCACTGCCCATGCTTGGGGCGCATGCCCTGGCATTGCGGCCGGTAGTTAACCGACTGTTCCAACAGTTCGCGGGGGAACACACCGTCGCGAATAATCTTCTGGTCGGTGTAGATGTCCTGGATGAACAGGTTGAGCGCCTGCACACGCTGCTTGAGGCCCGCTTCGGTGCGAGCCCATTCCCGGCTGTCGATAATCCTGGGAAGAATATCGAACGGCCAGGTGCGATCCAGCATGCTGCCCTGGGAGTACACGGTAAACGTGATCCCCATTGACTTGATGGCCAGATCGGCGGCGACTCGGCGGTCGGCCAGCTCCTGGCGGCTCATCCCGGCCAGCGTATCGACAAGCGTTCGCGCTGAAGCCCGGGGTCGGCCGGGCGCTTCGAACAACTCATCAAAAAAACCGTTGGGGTCGTATTCAGACCAGTTCAAAGGCTCTCCCAAGAACGAGACGGACAGTGCTTCCCTATGAGGCTCCCACGGAGCGTGCCAGGATCGCAAGCCTGTTCGGTTGACGCCCTGGCGCTGCGGCAATCGCCGGTCGTTTCAGGGCATCCCGTTGACGATAGGTGGGGTGTTCAGCGCCTTTTAAACGTCCGGCTCGCCGTCCTCGGACAGGTCTGGCCCTTCGGGCAGGACGATAACTGAAGACGGGCGCGACTGGGCACGCTGATGATCGGCTACGAAACGCGCCAGCACATCGTCCAGCACCGCATCGAGGGCATCAGCGTACTCCAGCAACGGCACGTCCAAGGTCACGTCTTCGACGTCGGTCACGATGGCGTGTTCGTAGAGGCCGATGGGTGACAAGGGCTGTTGATCAACGCCACCCACCAACTCGATCGCCACGCTGAATTCATCCCGCACGCGATTGTCCACAGCCCCCAACGTCGCCCCCGTACTGGCACCGGCTTCGCGGGCCTGCTCAGGATCGAAGCGCTGGTCGATACGCAGACGCAGCTGCGGCGTATTGGGGTCGGCCTGCTCTGGCAAGGCCACCTGGGCCTGCCCCGCCTGACTCAGCAGATGGATGACACGTTTGCGAGCGCGCTCGGCCTGCGCGGGCGCCGGTTCGCCATTGACCCGATAGTCGACCCGCAGGGTCAACTGCGCCGGCAGGCTGCCGGGCGGGTGATCCGCCAGCGAGTCACGGCTGTAGGCAGGGTCCGGATACGAATCCAGGGTGACGCAGCCCGCCAATGCGGCCAGCAGCGCGCCCCCGACCCAACGGGCGGCGAGGGGCGTAAGCGTTGAAATTGCGGGCATCCATCACTCCATCGGTTAGCGATGCAACGCCCACTTGGACCTCAGGGATCCTCGCGAGTGTCCGGAACGAAGATAATCGGGTTGGATTCCTGTCCGGCGACATGCAAGTCCTTCAGAAAACTCGCGACCACGCTTTCGAGCATGCGCTGGTACGCCCCCGGGTAATCACTGGGTAGCAATCCGGACGTGCTGCCCCCGATGCGCGTCACCACCGCATGGCGGTAAACCCCGTTCTGCCCGGTGTCGTACAACACGTCACGGCGCCGGTTCTTGCGCGGGTCGGTTAACGAAATACGGACACTGAAATCATCGCGGATATCCCGATCAGCGGCACCGAATGTCATGCCCGACTGGAAGCCGGCGCTGCGGGCCTCGCCCTTGTCGAAGGTGTGATCGATGGACAGCTTGAGAATCGGCGTCACAGCACTAATGCCGGCCGGCGGCACGATCTGCGTCAGCCGATTGCGGCCCAACAGATCAGCGATGAAATCGCGCGAGGCGACAGCCTCTTCCGGTACGGGCCGGCCGTTGACCCGGTAGTCCACCCGCACGCCGAGAATCGGCGGCAAAACATCCGGCGCCTGGAACAGACGGTCGCGCTCGAACTCCGGCGCAGGAAATGAGTAAATGCGCGGGGCGCAGCCCGATGTGATCAGCAGGGTGCCGACCAGGCAGAGTCCGGTCGCGGTCAGGCGAGCGAGTTGGCGCATGGGCGTCGCTTCTTTAATGACGAGTAGGGAGGGTGATAGTTTACCGGGACTTCACACCCCAGGTGGCAGTTCGACGTATTCCGCCCCTGGTGACAAATGCCCTGATCCCGTAGACTTTTCGCGTGTTTTCGCACTGCATCATTCGTTCCAACACCCGACCGACGGCGTCCAAAGCCCAGGCCGAGACGCGCGCATGAGCCAGCCCGACATTCTGTTCAAGGGTCGGGTGATGAGCCTGACCGTCCTGCGTATCAACACGCCAGACCCCGAGCGCATCACCGCCGGCATCGAGGCTGAGGTCACCCGCGCACCCAAGCTGTTCAGCGGGCTGCCCGTGCTCATCGACCCCAATGGTCACCGGATCGATCTACCGGCGATTGCCGATGCGGCCCGGACCCAGGGCCTGGTCCCTGTTGCGGTAGTGGAAGCCGACGAAGACACGGCCGCCGCCGCCCGAGGCATCGGCCTCGGCGTGTTGCAGCGCGGCGCGCTGGATGCCGCCAACGGGACCAGCAACCGGCCGCGCTCGGAAGACCGGCCGGCCGCGCGCATCGTCGACCAGCCGGTGCGCTCCGGGCAGCAGCTCTACGCCCGCGGCACCGACCTGATCATTCGCGCCGCGGTCAGCCCCGGCGCCGAGGTCTTGGCCGACGGCAGCATCCACGTCTACGGCGCGCTGCGCGGCCGGGCACTGGCGGGCTGTCGAGGTGAAGAGTCCGCACGCATCTTCTGCCAGTCTCTGGAAGCAGAACTGGTCGCCATTGCCGGCAACTACCTAGTTGCGGAAGACATGGCATCCGAACATCGCAAACAGCCTTCCATGGTCCGGCTGTCCGATGAAAAACTTACGATCGAGACATTGTGATCGAGCACCCGAGGTAACTGTGGCCAAGATCATTGTTGTGACTTCCGGCAAGGGCGGCGTGGGCAAGACCACGACCAGCGCCTCGTTCGCCACTGGCCTGGCTCAGGCCGGACACAAGACCGTCGTCATCGACTTCGACGTCGGGCTGCGAAATCTCGACCTCATCATGGGTGTCGAGCGGCGCGTCGTTTTCGACTTCATCAACGTCATTGCCCAGGAAGCCACGCTCAAGCAGGCCCTGATCAAGGACAAGCGCGTCGAGAATCTCTACATCCTCGCGGCCTCACAAACCCGCGACAAGGATGCGCTCACCGAGGCCGGCGTGGCCCGGGTGATCGATGAGCTGTCCAAGGAGTTCGACTACATCGTCTGCGATTCGCCGGCGGGCATCGAAAAAGGCGCTCTGCTGGCCATGCACTTCGCCGATGAGGCCATTGTGGTCACCAACCCGGAAGTCTCGTCCGTTCGCGACTCCGACCGGGTGCTGGGCATCCTGTCGAGCAAGACGCAGAAGGCGAAATCGGGCGAATCGGTCAAGGAACACCTGGTCATCACGCGCTACGACGCCAATCGCGTGGCCCGTGGCGAGATGCTTTCGGTGGAGGACGTCAAGGACATCCTCGCGATTCCGCTGCTGGGCGTGATTCCCGAATCCAAGGATGTGCTCAACGCGTCCAACCAGGGCTCGCCGGTCATCTCAATGCCCGATGTCCAGGCGGCTGAGGCCTATAAGGACCTGGTGGCCCGCTTCCTCGGTGAAGAACGCGCCCATCGCTTCCTGGACCCCAGCTCCAAAGGCTTCCTGAACCGGCTGTTCGGAGGCTAGTCATGGCATGGATGGACATTTTCCGGGCCAACAAGCCCACCACGGCCCAGCTCGCCAAAGAGCGCCTGCAGGTCATCGTCGCGCATCAGCGGGCCGGGCATCTGCATGCGCCGGATTATCTGCCCAAGCTGCAGAAAGAACTGCTGGACGTGATCCGCAAATATGTTGCGGTGGGTGAGGATGCCGTCAATATCGAGGTCGAGCGCGATGGCGACACCGAAATCCTCGAGCTGAACATCACGGTACCCAGCGCCAAGGGCTGACCCGCTGACTCCGTCACCGGGCCGACTCAGGCAGTCGAACCCGGGAGATCTGATAACGCGCAGTCCGCGGCGCACTGCCGTAGAGTCGTGACACCAGCACCGCACCCCCGGTCACGGACGGGTCGGCCACGGCCAGGACACCCAGCTGGGTATAGGGCTTGCCATCAATCGTGATCGGCGCGAGCGCCCCAGAGGCCAGGCGGACATGACGGTCAATATCATGGATCGCCAGCCGATGTAGACACATCTCGACTTGGCGGCCGCCGGGCTCACAGCTGATCCACTCGCTTTCCAGCGTTAGCCACTGCTCTTCAGACACCCAGGGCGCCACCGAGACCAGATGGGCCGCGCTCGAGCCACCAAGGGTCAGGGGCAGTGCCCCCTGGCGTGCCCACTGGCCGGTGACCGGATCGCTCAGCACGAAATGCCCTCCGTCATCCAGCAGCCAGTCATCACGCCCGGTCAGTCGCAGCATGCGCAACGCAGCGGCGCCGACCGTCTCCAATGCTTGCTGCCCCAGGTACTGCAATCCCGTCGCACTGACCTCAAAGTGCACCAGTTGATCCGGATAACGAAATGCGTGAACCAAACGCAGCGGCGGCGTGGCATCCAGTTGCCATCCAGCCCCGATCAAAGCCCGATCACTGGCCATCAGCTCTCCGGTCGATACCGACCAGGTCACCGGGTCTGATTGCCGCAGGGTCTCACTCAGGTGAATCTGGTCGAACCGGTCGGCCGCCAACTCTGCGACCACGCCAGGAAACGGAAAGACACGGGTCGCGGCTGCCGGATTGTCGGCCACGGTGTCCAGTGCCACGGTCGTCATGCGCCCATCGTGGCCGACCAGCAGCACATCTTGATCCGGGCTGAGCGCCAGGCCCAGAGGCTGCTTGTCCAGCGGCACCGTCACGCTGTCCAGCGACATCACGTCGTAGAGATAAAGCGCGTGTTGGGGATAGTCGGACAGCAACGCGATCAGTCCCCGTGCGGGCAACCCGCGCGCGGCCACCACGTTGTGAGCCAGGAACTGCCGCTCGTCGACCACCAGTGCATCCAACTCCGGGTGTGTCCGGGGTGTTCGGTACGGCCCCGGATCCGGCTCGAAAGGCAAGGCGCGTGGCGCGGCATCCACGTCGAGAATGGCGAGCGCGTAGGCCTCGCTCTGCTCTCCAACCGCGCGCGTCAGCAACATCACCTGTCCGGGTTCTGCCAGTGGATAGGCAGCGACCGGGTGCTGGGGGACGTTCTCGCCACCCACCACACGATCCGTCAGCAGGTAGTCACCCCACAAACCGAGCGCCTCGGCGGAGAAAATAGACAGCACCCAGCGGCAGGCTGCCTCCTCAGCGGCCACGCAAGCCGCCGCAGAGCCCTGAATGCCCAAAACCCGCGCCCCGCCGCCAGCGGACGCCACCGAGTGCCACATCGTGTTGTCAAAGAGAGCAGGCCGATATCGCGGATGGCGCAATGTCCCGGCGTAGACCAGTGCACCGTCCGCATTTGTCTCCAGGGAGTCTCCGCAGATCGACTGGAATCGACCCTCCACCGGCCCCAGCGGACGCAAGGGTCCGCAATCCGCCAGATCGTCCTCACCGACCCCCTGCCATTGGGGCCCTTGGTCCCGATCCAGCGACCACAGACTGTAGTGTCCGGTCGCCAAACCCGGCGTGCTCATGAGATAGAGGGTGAGGCCATCCGGGTGCAACCAGAGCATAGAGCGCTGAACCTGCTGCTCCGCCCTGCGCCAGCTCGTCTCAGCCGCAGGCAGCCAGTACAGCGCCTTTGGCGAATCATTGCGCACCCCGACCGCGTAGAGGGTCCCGTCGTCAGCAATGGCGAGATCGTCCAGCGCATTGAATCCGCCCAGGTCGACCTGCCGTACAGGCGACATCATCACGGTGCCGTTGGCTTGCTGCAGCGCCACCACCTGCAGCAGCGAGAGGCCGCTTTGCACCAACACCAGCGTTCCGTCATTGGACAGGCGGAGTCGCTGCGCCGGCTGGTCGAGGGTGTACCGCGTCAGCTCTGCGCCATTGGCACCATAGGCCACTAATCCGGGCTCGGCCTCGGCCGCCAGAAGCAGCACCGAAGACATCGCTGAACTAAATGCGGAGTCGACGACTTCGTACGCCAGAGGATACAGCTGCAAGGGTGTCAGGCGCGCAAGCGGATCAGCCGGCTCCTCGGGCTCTGGGTAGTGCTGAACGGGGGGCGGCGTCACCAGATAACTGAACGACAAAACCACCGGGGAACCCGCAATGGGTTGGTCACAGGCTTCGTCACGACAGAAGTGCAGCTGCAGCTCTCCTGTGTGCAAGCCGGGGTCGAGCTCGCGGGCTGCCTCCACCCGGAAGTGAAGCAATGCCTGGGTAGACGACGGTTGCTCAAAATGCAGCCTGGAAAGGAACGCAGGGACTTCGCCGTGAGACACGAACAGTCCGTCCTTCGGCAGATGCGTTAGCCAAATAGAAACTGTTTCTTCGATGCGAGCCGTGTCGTCGCCGACCCGCTCGTAGCGAAACTCGGTTTGGGCGACGGACACGCTGGGCTGACGCTGTGCGTCCTCACCGCTCCCACCGCCGCCGCAGCCGGCGAGTAACAGGACCCACCCCGCCCACAGCAGGCGGGACCTCAATGCCTTGACCATTTGCATCCCCAAGCGGTCACAGCCACCTGTAGAGAATTGCAGGCGCTGAATGAACCATTCAGCGCGATGGTAGCAAGGCGAACGAAACACACAGGGGGCATCAGGCCCCGGTGCCGAGTGCCTCCACGTTGTTTTCTTCGGCTTCCAGCGCTTCGCGGGTGCGGCGTTCCAGCTCACGCTGGGCCTCTTCAATCGCGCGCAGGCGTCGGACCTCGTCGAGGGTGTACTGCTCCCACTTGGCCGCCGCCTTGAAGGTCCCCCGATCCTGCTTGGCCCGGCGGAACGCCTGGAGTGCGTTTTCGTAGCTCTTGGCGTTGAAGTGGGCCATGCCCAGCAACATCAGGTTGCCGGCTGAATTCTTCAGACCGCCCATCTGGTCTGCCTTGGCGGCCGCCGCAGCGGCTTCCCGGTATTCACCCGCGTTGAAATGCACGCCGGCGAGCCGGGCCATGAAAATGCCGTCACCCGTGACCTCGGCGGCACGGGTCAAGGCCGGCACGGCCTTGTCGCGCTCGTTGGCCTGGGCCCAGGCATTGGCCAGCGTCTCCAGGTTCTTCTGCGATTCCTCGACACGACCGGCCTTGATGCCCTCTTCCAGGATACGGCCCGCGCGGTAAGGCACCTGCTGCCCCAGCCACATGTAGGCCAAGTTCACCAGGTCGCTTTCGCTGGTCAGTGCGCCATGCTGGTGAATCGCATCGAACACCGCGAGGCGCTCGGCGTCGCGGCCCAGCTCGGAATACATCCCCGCGAGCTGCTTCATGTAGCCCACCTGCGGCGAAATGGTGATGAGCTGCTCGAACACCTTGGCGGTGTTGGCGTAGTCCTTTTTGCCGAAATAAATCGCGGCCTTGAGACGCAACCAGGACTCCTGCACCGGTTTGCCGGCCTCGCGATCCAGACGCAGGGCGATGTCCAGGTTCTCCAGCGCCTTGTCGTGCGCGTCGTTCTGGTAATACGCCTGCGCCAGCATGATGTGAGCGGTGGGCGTTGGCTGATCCACATCAGACAGCCAAGATTCCATGAAGCGAATGCACTGGTCGTACTGCTCGGTCTGGAAGTACAGCTGCGCCATGGTGTACTTGGCTTGCTGCTTCAGCCCATCCGTGGAATCTGGCTCGCGCAGCACATTGCGGTAGGCCTTGATGGCGGCGTCGTACTGTTCCTGGTTGGCGTAGATGAAGGCGTAGAAATTCCACAGCTGCGCCTTGGCATAGCTGTTAAGCCGGTCGCTGCCCTTGAGTTCGTCCAGCACGGCGATGGCCTCGTCGTACTGGTTGGCCTCCGCCAGCTCCTGGGCGCGCGTCAGTTGATCGAAGGTCCTCGCATCGATCCCGCCCTGCTGGGCCAGTGCACCGGCACCAAACAGCAGGGCGCAGGCGCCCGCCAGACGAATCATCCACGTGGTCGGCATCAGGGTCGCTCGTTATTTCTGCAGTCGGAAGACGACGCGGGTGCGCACACCCGGCACCTCGATGGGCTCACCGTTCTCGACGCGCGGCTTGTACTTGTAGCGGCTGGCGGAGTCGATGGCAGAGCTATTGAACACGGAGTTCGTTGACTCGATGACCACCGGATCGCGCACCGTACCCGAACGGGTCACCGTGTACTCCAGCACCACCTCGCCCTCCAGCCCGCGACTCAGTGCCGCACGCGGGTAGCGTGGCGCCACCTTGACGATGGGCAGGTACTCACCGTCGCTGGCCGACAGGCCGCCGCCGATGCTCAGATCCAGGTTCGTCGCGACTTCCTGAGGCGCGGCCAACTGACCCACCGTGGCATTGCCGTCGATCTGGTCGAAAGCCTGCTGCGGCACCTCGGGTGGCGGGGTGTCATCCAACTGCGGCTTCTCCGGCTTCTCGACCGAACGCTGGGTCCGGATCTCCGCCTCAGGCATGAACACGTCTGGCAGCTTGACCAGCGGGCTCTTGTCCAAATCGCGGTCGGCAAACTCGATCAGCGTGACCATGGTCATCAGCAATCCGCCGGTGACGGCGGCTGCTGGTGGCATGACAATGAATGTACGAACGATTCCTAGCATGAGGTTCTCCTAGCCACCGTTTTCCGTGGCGAGCGATACCTTCTCGGGCGGGACCACCTCGCGGGCCTGGTCCAGCACCTCGGTGAAGGTCTTGACCGACGCCAGTTCGTCGGCCTGGATCACGACGCCGCCTTCCGGATTCTCGGCATGGAGGCGTTCGATGTTTGCGCGTACCGAGCGAATGTCGATGCGGCGCTGGTCCACCCAGATGCTGTTGTCCTCGCGAATGGCGATGAGCACCGAGGGGTTGTTCTTCTGGTCGGCCGTATTGGCCTGAGGGCGGTTCACTTCAACGCCCGTTTCCTTTACGAAGGTCGCGGTGACGATGAAAAAAATGAGCATGATGAACACAACGTCGAGCATCGGGGTCAGGTCGACGTTGCCTTCTTCTTCGGCTTCATCCTGGGATGAGAATGAACGGGCCATGGGGTTTCCTCGCAGGCAGCCGGGTCAGTGCACGGGTTCGAGCTGCGCATCCACGCGCGCCCGCCGCTGGGTGACCAGCTGGTTCAGATAAATATTGGCGAACAGACCGGACAGGGCAGCGACCATGCCGGCCATCGTGGGAATCGTTGCGCGAGAGACACCGCCGGCCATGGACTTGGCATCGCCGCCGCCGGTGATCGACAGCACGGTGAACACCTCGATCATGCCGGTCACGGTGCCCAACAAACCAAACAGCGGGCACAAGGCGATCATCACCTTGATCAGCCGCAGGTTTTGCTCGATGGACACCCGCATCTCGGAGATCAGCTTCATCCGGACCGCATTGGCGTACCAAGAGGTCTGATCCGAGCGCTGCCGCCAGGCTTCAAGCGCCCGCTTCAGGTCACGCTTGAAGAAGAACAGGCAGTACACGAACCGCTCGAACAACAGCACCCACATCACGAACGTCAGGGCGGCGATCAGCAACAGCACGACTCCACCGGAGCCGAAGAAGTTGGCGATCGCCTCCTGGGCGTCGAGTAGCAGGAGCATGGCGACTATCGTCCCGCGCGTTCGGCAACAATGCCGGCGCTCTGCTCTTCCAGTACGTGCAGAATCCGCTTGGCACGCGCGAACAACATCGAGTGGGCGAGCATCATCGGAATCGCCACGATCAGGCCCAGTACCGTGGTGACCAGCGCACTGGAAATACCGCCGGCCATGGCCTTGGGATCACCGGCGCCATAAATCGTGATGGCCTGGAACACGATGATCATGCCGGTCACGGTGCCGAGCAGCCCCATGAGCGGCGCGACCATGGAGATGATCTTGATCAGCGGCAGCCCGCGATGAATGGCCGGGCGCTCTTTGATGATCGCCTCGCCCAGCTTCAGCTCCAGGGTCTCGACGTCATCATTGGCATGGGTCTGCCCGACCTGAATGATGCGACCCAGCGGATTGCTGTCCGACACCTCATCGGACTTCTGCTGGCGGCCTACCTTGGCCGACAAGGCCATCAGGGCCAGCAGACGCCACAGGGCCACCGCCAGGCCGAAGAGACCAACGCCGGTAATCACGTAGCCCACGATCTTGCCCTGATGCCAGCGTTCGACCAGCGTCGGGGAGTTGATCAGCGCCTTCAGATAGCCTCCGCCGGCGGCACCGGTCGGATCGATGCCCACCGGCGTGTAGCCGGACTCGGCAGCCTGCAGCTTCTGCGCGCCACCGGTGTAGGCCTCGGGCTGTCTCGGCAGCACAGAAACGGTTTGCGTGCCCTCGTCCCAGGCCAGGTAATCCCCGTTTGAAACCAGGTTGAACAGGCCGACACGCACGACCTCGCGGTTGTCCTGCGTCCCGACACGGGCCGGGTAGGCCGCCACCGCGCCAGATTCCGTCATCTCACGGTGCAGTTCGAACCACAGTCGCTCAATCTCCTCGACGGTGGGCAGGTCGGTGTCATCGTTCATCTTGGCGATGAGCGCATCCAGAAACGCCTGGCGGCCATCGAACTGGCTGCTGGTGATGGAGTTCCGCAACCGCACCCGCAAATCGCCGGCGGCGCCGGTCAGGTGCCCGAATAGCTCCTTGAGTGAACCCAGACGCTCATCACGCTGGATTCGCTTTTCTTCCACTTTCAGTTCATTGGCGTTAAAGCGCTTCTCCAGTTCGGCGGAGCGACGTTCCAACGCGGCAATGGCCTGCTCCTGCTCGCGAATCAGCCGGTCCTGCTCGGCCTCCTCGGCCAGGAACTGCTGCTCGCGCTTGCGGTTCTCCTCACGTGCCTGGGCACGCCCCTGCTTCACTTCCTGGAGCAGCTCGCGCATGGACAGTTCGTCACTCTGCGCCATGGCAGCCGGACTACAGGCCAGCACGGCAACAGACAGCAATGCCGCAACACCGCGGCGATTCATCGGGCGGCTCATTCTTCGGTCTCCGCGGCAGTCGGAGCGGGGATGGGCAGGGTCACCATGTCGATGGAGGCCTGCTTTTTGGACATCTTGATGCCCTGGCGCACGCTGTTGCGGTAGGTGCCCGCGTCCAGCTCCTGCCAGGCTTTCTCATCGTGGTTCCAGACCACGGTGGTCGCGGCATCGCGGGTCTGGGCCACCAGTGCCACACGCCCCACGCGCAGAACGTCGACTTCACGCTCTTCACCGTTGATGTCGATGATGTCCTGGTAGGTGTCGATCTTGCGGCCGTAGTCGTTCTCGATCTGATAGGCCTCCAGCACCTGGCGGAATTTCTCGGCCACGTTCAGATCGGGCTTGCTGACGCTGTCCTGCACGAAATTGATGCGTTCAAGGCGCTCAGTCTCGTGGAAGGGCAGATCCAGCTCGACGAAGTCCGTTAAGGCCTCCGTCATGCGGGTAATCAGTGGCAGCATCTGGCGCTCGATCTGCGCCACCTGATCGATGGACGTGTCGAAGCGCCGGATCAGCGCCTCCTGCCCCTCAATCTGGGTCGACAGCTGCTTGTTGTACTGCTCGAGGCCCTCGCGCTGCTTCAGCAAAGCGCGGTAGGTGATGAGCTTCTCCTGCTTGGCGTCGACAATGCTGTCGATCTTCTCCTGCGACTGACGGCCCTCGGCCGCTTTGGCCTTGCCCTGATCGACCACCTGGTCGAGGGTCTGGGCGGCCAGTGGTGCGGCAGCAGTCAGGCCGAGCACGAACGCGGCGATCACCGGCCGGCCCATGCGTGGGGAGTGTGTCATGACGTGATCCTCGTGCGTCAGGTTGCGGGCGCATGGCCCATGCGTCTGCTCCGGCTCATGCCGGATGGCATCAAGCCCGGCCGAACGGGCTTCTCGCACCAGGGAAACGGTGCGATCCGAAGACTGGGTGGCGAAGGGTGCCGCCAGAATGTGACGGTACGATGACGCCGACCCGAGTCCCGACGGCAGAAACGACGAAGCGGCAGTCGAGACTGCCGCTTCGTCTATCGGTCACCGCACCCGTCCGATTGGCGAATGCGGCTGGCGCGGGACCTTAAAGCGTCCCGTCCAGGGTCCAGCCTTCCCACCAAGCGGTGGCGGCATCCGGATCAACCGCACCGATGTAATCGGTCTGGTCGAGGAAGCTCGGGATGGCCGTGCTGTTGCTGTTGCCGGCGTTGTAGGCCGCGTAGTCCGTCGGGGTGACGTTGTTCGCAGCAGCCAACGTGGCGGCGTAACGGGCGTTCAGCGCCGGGTCATCCGTGCTCACCGGAGCGGTCTGGATGTTGTTCGTCTGGGCGTTGGCGTCGGTCTCGAACGTCGCGGCGTCACAGATGAACTGGTTGATGTCCAGTGCCGGCGGGTTGGCCGTGGCGTTCTGCTGGGCAGCCATGCCTTCAACTTCGATGCAGACGTCAGGAGTGCCCGGCGTTGCGTCGACGTCGATGATCGTGTGGTGGAAGAAGCCACCGGTGCCGGCCTTCAGGCGAAAACCGGCATCTTCCGGGTCACCGTCACAGACGAAGGTGGCGTTGGCGATGGTCGGGATCGACAGCGGGGAAGCCGCGCCTTCGGTATCGGCCTCGACGCAGTAGTCACCCTCGTCCGCAGCCTGCACGGCCAGCAGATACTGGATGTTGCCGACATAGCCTTCATCCCAGTCCAGCGACTCGTCACCATTGTCCGTCAGCACGACGTACTTGGCGTTGACGCTGCCACCGTAGAACTCGACGCCATCGTCGAAGTTGCCATGGACCTGAATGTACTCGACCGTGGTGCCAGAGCCGACGCCGACAAAGGAGATGCCGTTAATCTCGTTACCGACGGCGAACTCGTAGCCACCCTCAGCGACGATGACATAGCGCAGCGTGCCGCTGTCGTCGTCCGGGGTGAATCCACCGGCGAAGCCAGACTCACCTTCGGAGTCGACGTTACAGGCCGCACCCGCGGTGCAGGTGTTGTGGTTGCCATAACCCTGCAGGATCAGCCCCCCCCATTCCTGGTTGCCGTCGAAACCATCATCCTCGGAAGACATGATGATCGGAGCCGATGCCGTGCCGTTGGCTTCGATCTTGGAGCCGCGGGTGATCACGATGTTGGAGAAGCCCGGCGCGGCCACAATTTGCGTACCCGCTTCGATCGTCAACGTCGCATCGATAACGGCGGCGCCGTTAGCCAACGTGCCTTCGGTGGTGGACATTTCCAGGTTGCCGTTGCCCACGGTCACACGGCCATCGATACGCCACAGCGTGTCAGCCGTCAGCGTGGTATCCGCGGTGATGGTGGACGGCAACTGGCAGACATTGGTGCCGTCGGCCAGCTGCGGGCGCGCAGAGGCAAAGGAAGGGCAGGTCGAAGGACCCCCAACCGTGCCGCCACCACCGTTACTGGTGCCGCCTTCCACAACAATCGAGGTTTCATCGCCTTCGGTGCAACCGTGCAAGCCCACAGCGGCTGCGGCGACGGTGCTCACCAGCAATAGTTTCGAGAACTTCATAACAACTCCGTCAGTTTCTTTGAGTCACTAGGGGCGTCACACGGGGTGACAAATCGTGCACTCGGTTAAAAATTCCAATCGATGCCTGCTTCAAGCGTCACGCCCTGCTTGTACTCCTGGAACACTTGCCCGCCTTGCGTAAACTCGACGGTTTCGTCCAGAAGGTTTCCTGCCTTGGCCTTGAAGACCAGGGATTCGGTGAGGAAGGCCTTGTAGTTCAGATCGAGATCGAGGCGCGGCTCTTCCACGACGTCTGGCAAGTCGGTCAGGCCGACATCGACGATGGTCTCGCCAGACTGGTTAATCAGTAGGGTCACTTCCTGGCGGATGTCACCGGCGTAGTCATCCAGGCCAACGGCCAGGTTGAAGGTGTAATCGGGCTGGCCCTGGAGCTTGCGTGTCTCGCCGCCGTCCAGTTCGATTTCCGACTCGATCAGGCTGGCATTCAGCGCGACGAAGATGGAGCGGGAGCCGGCCGTGTTCAGATCAAAGTCCCGGCGACCATCGAACTCGATGCCGTAAATGTCCGCCTGGTTGCCGTTCTGGAAGGTCCGCGAGTTGCCAGCCGTGCCGGAAGCCAGCTGCAGCACGCGTTCGATGGGGTCATCGATGGCCTTGTAGAAGGCGGCGACGCTCAGGCTCTCGTCCCCGTCGCCGTACATCTCCCAGCGCAGGTCGAGGTTGGTGATCTCGGACACCTTCAGGTTCGGATTACCGCGGACACGGAAGTTGAACTGGTTGTCGTAGAAGGTGGCGTTCGAGGTTTCCTTGAAGTCGGGCCGCGAGACCGTGCGGCTGGCCGCAAAGCGCAGCTGCTGGTCAGCGCCCAGCTCCCAGTTCAAAGCCAGGCTGGGCAGCAGCACGTCGTCATCGATCAAGGACCGCACCGGAGCGCCATCACCCTGAATCGAGAAGGTCTCTGTGGTCTGCTCGTAGGCCTCGTAGCGCAGGCCGAAGATCACCTGGTAGACACTGGCGAAGCGCTGTGAGAACGACCCGTAAACACTGTTGAGGTCCATCTCGGCTTCGTAGCTGTCACTGGGCAGCGTGCGGTCGGCGAAAGCCAGGCCCGTGCTTTGATCACCGGTAATGTTGTCCAGCGTAATGACGTCGCTGACCAGCAGGTTCGGTGCATTCTGGTCGTACTGCGACTCGTTACCAATGTAGCCGTAGGCCTGAGAATCCGAATCACGCTCGCGGTGGATCAGCTTGATGCCGGTCTCGAACGTGGCATCGCCCAGGGCGTTGGAGAACAGGTATTCCCAATCCGTGGACGCGTCCAGGTTGTCGTCGGACAAGTCGTCGTATCGACGGACCAGCTCCGGCACGATCAGATCGAACACGCCGTCGTTGCCTTCCAGGTCAAAGCGGACCTCGCGGCGATCCGGCGCATAGCGGCGGGCGTTGCTGCCGGTGATCTGCCAGCTGGCCACCAGACCACCGCCCTGACCCAACACATGCTCACCCGAGAACTGCTGCGACAGGAACTGGCGCTCTTCCCAGTCAATGGAGTAGCGGTAGGTCTCGGAGCCGGAGTCACCATCGCGGCCACGGGTCACACGGGTGGCGGCTTCGGTGGAACGCGAGGCCAGCGTCGTGGACTGGTAGCTGCTGTCGCCGGCGTTCATGCCCAGCGAGATCAGCGCGCTGGTGTCCACCGTGTTGGATGCTTCCTCGAAGGTGAAGTCATCGAACACGCCGCCGTCGGTGTTGTAGGTCCGGCGCACACCTTCGGCGCGCTGGCCCCAATCGTTGCGGTAGTTGCCGGCGACGAAGAAGCCCATCTCACGGCCGCCGATGTTGAAGAGATTGCCGTAGTTGGCACCGAGGGAGACCTTCGGGTCGGCCGTGGCCGTGCCCAGATCCATGTCGTTCATCAGCTGAACGGCTGCGATCTGGTTCAGCGCCTGGCGCGTGCCATCGCTGAAGCTGCCTTCACACTCGCTGCAGTTCAGCAGCGCCGAGATCGCCTCGACGCCACCGGGGACATCGCGGGAACCATCGTCGAAGCCGAAGGCATCGTAGTCACCACTGATCGGGTCGAAGGCCACGTCTTCACCCGTCAGGCCATCGGTGTAGCCCAGGCTGAAGGACAGCTTGCCGGCGGCTTCTTCCGGGAAGGTCCGGGTGTTGATGACGAGGTTGCCCCCCGTGCTTTCGCCCGGCATGCCGGCGATGAAGGATTTCTTCACGTCCAGCTGCTTAACAATGTTGCTGGGGAACAAATCCAGCGGCACCTCACGCTTGGTGGGGTCGGTCGACGGCAGCGTCGCGCCGTTCAGCGTCGTCGTGATGTAGCGACCACCCAGGCCACGAATAAACACGAAGCGACTGCTTTGCACGGTCACGCTGGGCACGCGGACCACCGAGGCCGCTACGTCGGAATCACCGAAACGCGCAAGCTGCTCAATGCCAAGGGTTTCGATGACATTGACCGAGAACCGCTCCGACTCGCCGAATGCGGTCGGGTCGAAGGAGCCCAGCACGAGCACCTCTTCGACATCCCCGCCGGCCGTCGTGGTCGCGCCGTACTGGTAGCGGGCCTGCTTGGTCACACCACTGACCACACGGACCTGCTCGCTCTGCGCGCTATCCATGTTCGGGTGGGTGATCTGCAGCTCGTAAACACCGCGCGGCAGCGTCAACGAAAAGTTGCCGCCGGCGTCGGTTTCTGCGGTGGCCCCCAGCTTGGGCACGGTAATTGTCGCACCGCCGAGTGCAGACCCATCAAAGGCCACACGACCCTTGTAAGTGCCCTTGGGAGCCGAGGCGCGGTCACGTGCGGTCTCGGTCGGAAAGTAGCTCTCAACGAAGTGCTGGGGGTCTTCACCGCTTTGCAGCGTGACGGTGATGTCCACCAGCTGGCCGGCGGCCGAGCTGAACTTGAAATCGTGCATGGGCACGCCGCCCAGCAGGATTTCGACCGTGTGAGGCCCGGCATTCAGATCGAAGGTGGCCGACCCACTGGCGTCCAGTCTTGCGGTCTGCTCATCGTCCAGCACGACCTCCAGGCCGGTACCTGCGGCACCATCCTCATAGGCGTGAATGACCAACTCGTTAGCCGCGTGAGCAAAGCCCATGCTCGCGGCCAGAGCCATGGCGACGATTCCTCTTACACCTTGCAGGCTCATCCCGACCCCTTCACTCGTAAGAATTGACACGGCACAACCGCCATACACAACCGGTGGCGGCTGACCGTTTTTGAAATTGGTGCGGCTCGATGACGAGTGGCCTGGATGGCCCCGGATGAACCCGGTCTCGTCGCTCGAGCCATTCGGGGACCGGTGCCGCAAACCCTGCGGCCCTGCTTCCCTCTGACCCCCGACTCGGCGGCAGAGACTAAGAGTGGAATTTGACGGTCGTGTGACAGTGGATGACTGGGCCGGGTCGCAGCGCGTTCACGCCGGGCTGCTTGGTCATGGATTGTTCAAACGCTGCGCGGCTTGCATCCAACTGCCCGCGGCGTTCGAATTCAGGTCTGCGTTGGACAAACAGGAGGCTGCGACGCGTGATCACGACTTATCTCATTGGCTTGGCCGCCATCACGGCCGTGCTCATCGCGACTTGGGTGCTCCAACTCAAGACACGCAATGCGGGGCACGTGGATATCACCTGGTCGTTTTCACTGGGCCTGGCAGCGGTCATCTATGCGCTGCTGGCTGATGGCGAGACCGTGATGCGCCTGCTCGCAGGAGTCTTGGGACTGGTCTGGTCCGCACGCCTTGGCGGCTATCTTTATTTAAGAAATGTGGGCGCACCTGAAGACAGTCGCTACACCGCCCTCCGGGAGAAATGGGGGCAGGCACAAGACCGCAACATGCTGCTGTTCTATCTGTTCCAGGGTGTGATGGCCTGGGTGCTTTCCCTGCCCTTTCTGGTCGTGGCCTATCAGCAAGCAGTGGTCGCGGCGCCCCTACTGGTGCTGGGCGTGGTGATCTGGGCCATCTCGGTGCTGGGCGAGGCGCTGGCCGATTATCAGCTCATGGCCTTTAAGGCTGACCCCGCGAATCGCGGCAAGGTGTGCCGCCAAGGGCTTTGGTACTACTCCCGGCACCCGAATTATTTCTTCGAGTCACTGCACTGGGTGGCGTACATCCCGCTGGCGCTGGGCAGCTCGCTGTGGTGGCTGACCCTGGTCAGCCCGCTGCTCATGGCCTGGCTGCTGCTCAAGGTGTCGGGCGTGCCCGGCGTTGAGACACCGGAGGGCAAGCGCAAACGCGAGGGCTACGACGAGTACGTCCGCACCACCAGTTCCTTTATCCCCTGGCCACCCAAGGCCAGCAAGCACAAGGTTTGAACATGTTGTCACCTATCGAACTCTGCGAACGTGGACTGGTGCCCGACGTGCTGGCCCGTGCCGGCATGCGCCGGCTGATCCAGCAGCGGCTGGACAGCGAGGAAGCGTCGAACCCCGAAGCACGCTCCGAAGCCATCCGCCAGCTGGTCACGGACTGGTCACAAGGCGCAATTGCCGAGGACACCGACGCCGCCAATGCCCAACACTACGAGGTGCCCGCCGAATTCTTCTATCGCTCGCTGGGCCAGCGTTTGAAGTACAGCTGCTGCTACTACCCGCAGGGCAGCGAGACACTGGAGCAGGCCGAGGACGCGATGCTGGCGCTCTACGCCGAGCGGGCTCAGCTGGAAGACGGCATGCGCGTGCTGGACATCGGCTGCGGCTGGGGCTCGCTAACCCTTTGGATGGCGGAACACTTTCCGAACATGGAGATTGTTTCGGTCTCGAATTCGCATGGTCAGCGGCAGTTCATCGAGCACCAGGCGGCCGAGCGCGGCTTCAAGAATATTCACGTCATCACCTGCGACATCAACGCCTTCGACCCCGCCGATCACGATGAGGCCGCCGCCTTCGACCGCGCGCTGTCCATCGAGATGTTCGAGCACATGCGCAACTACCGGGAGCTGCTGCGTCGCATCAGTGGCTGGCTCAAGCCCGAGGGGTTGCTGTTCGTGCATATCTTTGCCCATCCGCATCTGGCCTATCCCTATGAGGACCGGGGAGACAAGGATTGGATGACCCGGTACTTCTTCACCGGCGGGGTCATGCCCTCCCAGCACCTGCTGATGCATTTTCAGGAACACATGCAGATCGCCGACCACTGGTGGGTGGGCGGCCAGCACTACGAAAAGACCTCCAACCAGTGGCTGGAACGCATGGACGCCGAGCGCGACAGCATCATGCCGCTGTTCGAGCGCGCCTATGGCAACGCCCGCGAAGGCCGGATCTGGTTTCAGCGCTGGCGCATGTTTTACATGGCCGTGGCGGAGTTTTTCGGCTACCGCGATGGCCGGGAATGGGGCGTGGGGCATTATTTGTTTCGCCCCCGGGCCGTCGCCCAGCCGGCCACCGGCGATGCGGCGGCTGACGCCCAGGCCGCGTAATGGGGCGCCTGTTGCCGGTGCTGGCGGCGGCCCTGCTGGCTGCCGTGACGGGGCCCGTCCCGGCGGCGGAGCAGCAGTTCTTTGGCTATGGGTACACGCTGGAGGGCGACAGGTTCCGCTACATCGAACATCACCGGCAAGTCGTCAACGACGCCGGTGCCATCACCGAATGGCGCGTGGATTTCTGGGATGCCGATGGCAACCGAATCGCCGAAAAGCAGTTCCACATCGGTGAAAATCCTGCGGTGCCGGGCTATGACTTTCACATGATCCGCACCGGCTACCGCGAGGGAATACGCGATATCGGCGGCGAATCGATCACCCTGTACCGGCAAAAGGCGGATGAAGCCACCGCGTCGACCACGGATATCAAGCCCCGAACGCAGGCCTGCGCGGACTCCGGCTTCGATTATTTCGTCCGCGAGCACTGGGACGCGCTTGTTGCCGGCGACCGGATCAAGTTCCAGTTCATCGCCGCCGGCCGCCTCGACGCCTACAAGTTCAAGGCCGAACGGGTCGGTGAATCCAGCTTCGAGGGCCGCCCCACCCTCCAGATTAAGGTGGCGCTGGACTCGCTGCTGGGCGTGTTCGTCGACCCGCTCATTGTCGAATACGACCGGGAGACGCGACAGCTCAAGCAGTATCGCGGCATTGGCAACATGCAGCAGGCCGACGGCAAGGTTTATCCGGTCCGGGTGAGTTATCACCGCCAACCCCCGGCAGAAGCCAGAGCCGCGGTTGACGCCGCCCAGGCGGCCCAGGCGGCTGAACCCAGCCCCGACTAGCCACTGGCATGGGGCTTGCGAGCCGGGCGTGGTCATTCTCCGCCATGCCTGCTGATGCCATCACGCCCGATTTGCCTGTGCTTGCCCCTTTGCTCGCTGCTGCTCGCGGCCTGCGGCCCCTCCTCTCCGACCGGCGAATCCGGCACCGTCAGCGAGCCCGTCCCGTTTGAACTGCTCGAAGCCCGCATTGAAGACATTCAGGCGGCCTGGCGGGGTGAACAGGTAGATGCAGACGGCGAGCCGCTACGCTGCGTCGAACTGGCAGAGCGCTATTTGCAGCGTATCGAGACCCTGGACAATCACGTGGACACCGGGCTGCCCATCAACAGCATGGTCAGTCTCAACCCGCAGTGGCAGGCCCAGGCTGAAGCGCTGGATCATGCCTATGCAGCGACCGGCCCTGTTGGTCCCTTGCACTGTGTCCCGGTCATCCTCAAGGATTTGTACGACACTGACGACTTTCCCACCACCGCGTCATCACTGGCGCTGGCAGGCTCCCAACCACCAGATGACGCCTTCACGGTGGCACGCCTTCGCGCCGCCGGCGCCCTGATCCTGGGCAAGGCCGGCATGAGCGAATACGCCTACTGGACGCAGAGCTTTAACAGCGTCAGCCAGCGCATCGGCCTGCCCTATGACACCAGCCTGGATGCTGGTGGCTCCAGCGGCGGAACGGCTGCCGCGATTGCAGCCAACTTCGGCGCAATCGGCACCGGATCAGATACCTGCGCGTCGATCCGCCTGCCACCGGCCAACAACAGCCTGGTCGGCGTACGGTCCACCGTAGGGCTGGTGTCGCAGGATGGTCTGGTCCCGCTGTCGCACACCATGGATGTGGGCGGCCCGATTACACGCAGCGTGCGCGACGCCGCTCTGATGCTCGATGCGATGGCCGGGGCTGACCCTGCCGATCCGCGCACCCAGGTGCCCGATCGCTATCAGCCTGCGAGTTATGTCGATGCGCTGGATGCCCAAGGGCTGGCGGGCCGGCGCATTGGTGTGCTGCGCAGCTATGGGGGCACCGATGCATTTGGTGACGACGCCGACATCAACGCCGTGATGGACCAGGCACTCGCCGATCTTGCCGCTCTCGGTGCGGAGATCGTTGATCCCGTCGAATTGCCCGACTTTGTCGACATTTCCAAGACGCTCATCGTGCAGGAGTTTGCCGACCACCTGGACGAATATCTCGCCAGTTTCGATGCCCCGCGCGCGAACACCGAGGAGGTGTTTGCCAGCGGCCTCGTCCATCCCTTCATCGAGGCGCTGGTCGGTGCCAGCCTGCTGCTGCGCGACACCAGTTCAACGCGCTACCAGGACCTGCTGGCCCAGCGCGAAGCCGTGCGCGAGTACGTCGAGGGCCAGCTCGACAGCCTGGGCCTGGATGCCCTGGTCTACCCACCGGTTCAGAATGCGGCCCAGCCCACCGGCCAGGCCCAAACCGACAACTGCGCGTTTGGCAGCACCACGGCCATGCCGTCCATCGTGGTGCCGGCCGGCTTCACAGGCGACACGCCAGCCCGCCCGGTCGGCATTGAATTCTTCGGCCGACGCTGGGATGAATCGACCCTGTTCACCCTGGCCTACGCCTACGAGCAAGCCACGTTGCACCGCCGGCGCCCTGCATTGCCGGGCGACCCGCCCCCCTGAAGGCAGTCGCTGGCACACCCGTTGCAGCGTGGGATCAGGCCACCATCCAGCCTGTTCAGGGAGTGAACTGATGCGACCCAGCCGACTCGGGCTCAGCCTGACCCCTTTGCTGCTCTGCTACGCCTGCTCGGGCGGCCCGCAGGCCGATACCACGGACGAGACCGGCGTCCCGCCCGCGGCCACGCTGGATGCGGTGCTGGATATCGACGAAGCCTGGTTTTGGGAGGGCGAAACACTAAACGGCCAGGTGCCCAGCCTGTCGCTATGCGACACGTATCTGGCCTGTCCCAGCTACCTGCTCGACGTGGCACCCGGCGGCAAGCGCCTGCGTATCGGGCTGGATACGCCCGAGCGAACAGACAGCTTTGGTATCCACGTGTTTGCTCCCGACGGCAGCCTGGCGGGCGAAGATGACAACTTCAACCAGTTCAACTCCGAGGTCCTGATTGACGAACCCACCGCCGGCCTCTGGCGGGTTCAGATCCGGCCCGACAATGCCACCTACGCCAGCTTTCGCATGCGCGCCAAGCTGGAATCGGCGCTGACGGTCAGCCCGGCTTTACCCGCTGATCCCGAACCGCTGCTCCCCAATCTGCGCACGGTGCCCCCCTACGAATTCGGGTTCGTCGCGCCCGCCAATCCACTCAATGGACTGTACCCGCCTGACACCGTCAATCCGCCGCTGTCGGTGGCTGGCATCGAGCCCATCTCCTGTAGTGTCGATGAAGCCGCCCCCGTGGAGATTGGGGGCGCAGGCGCCATACGCTGCCTGCGCTTTACCTCAGGGCCGGTCAATGTGGGCCAGGGTATCTATGACATGCGCTTCGAGCTGCTGGCCGACACCTTGGCCGGAGAAACCGAAATCGCACCGAATGAGCTGCTTTCCCGCACGATTATCGGGCCCAAGACCCAGGTGGTGCATTGGACGGACGGCAGCCAGACCGCCCGACCGGCCGGGACGTACTCCTTTCATCCCATCCACGTCCACTTCCACGACGACTTCATCTTGAAGTTCGAGCTCTACCAAGTGACCGACACCGAATTGGGCGCGCTGGTGGCGGCGGGGCTGGGAACCAAGTCCGGGTTCTGCCCAGCCGACCAGCTATTCGGCAACTGGTACGCCTTCGAGCAGGGCTATGAAACCCCCGGTGGCGACAGCCCGCTGGACAACTGTTTTTCACCCACGGCGGGCACCATCGGCCTGTCGGTGGGCTGGGGCGACGTCTACCGCTGGCAGCGACCCGGCATGTACGTGGAGTTCGACGGCAATCCGAATGGGCGCTACGTGGTGCGCTCCATCGTGGACGAGATGGGTTACGTATTGGAGACCGACGACAGCGACAATGTCTCCTACGCTTACATCGAGGTCCAGGGCGACACCATCGAAATTCTCGAGCGCGGCTGGGGCACCGACCCCTGGGATGACCGCAAGCTGGTCTTCGACCTCACCGGCCCGGTCGGCCGCAGCCCACTCGACCATGAGGCGGTGACCTTCGCCCTGGTCGATAGCGATCGACATGTGCGGCCCGTTAACAGCGTGGACTGATCGTTTACGGCGCCTTCACAGGCCATCGCGATAATGCACGGCCCGACCACTGCCAACCGTAATCCACAGATATGATCTTTGGGCGCCAACGCCAGTGTTCGCCTCAGTTCACGCAAGTTCTGGAGCAATCGCCAATGAACGAGCCCATTAATCTGAGCGCATCAGAGGACCGCAGACACCAGCCGGCGGACGAGTACGTGCAGGTGGCTGCCACAATGATTCTGGCGATTTATCGCGATCTCAATATCTCGGCGACAGGACGGCTGCTGGGAACAACACTGCTGGATGAAATCGGACAGCGCGCCAAGGTCCGCACCGAAGACGTCGCTGCGGCGCTACGCCACCTGATCGACGAGGAATGCCTGGCACCGCACCCCGACGGCGATGACTGGCTGCTGGAATTGACCCCACAGGGGCACCAGGCCATTCATACGCCGAAATTCCCCAAACTGGACCTGAGTCACCCCTGGGCCTCGCTGGTGTCGCGTTACCACCAGCTACAGGCCGGCCGCCGCGCCAAGACACGCCTGAGCAATTAATTAAACGGCACGAACTTCGTTCAAGCGTCCGATAACCGCCCCGTTTTGCGTCAAAACGTCGCGCTGCCGAGGCGCCGTGAGTGCGCGCGTGTTTCCCAAAGCCTTCAGCGGTCGTTCAGCACGGCCGCGGCGGCGTCAGAGCGGTAAAAATCCTCCAGCTGCTGCCGGATAGCCGATTCCAGCAACCCTTTTTTGCGCAGGGCCCGGACGATCTTGGGGAGGAAACGCATGGCATCACGCACCATCATGTCGCGCGTCACACCGATGTCTTCGAGTATCTCGGTCAGCGGTGTCTTGCGATAGGTGTCATAGAACACCTCGATGCCGGATTCGATGAGTTGCTGGTAGAGCGGAGTCTGCCGAAGGTGCTGCCAGTACTCGTAGCCAATGACGAACAATTCTTCGATATCCAGCTGACCGGCAAAATCCCGCACGCTGGCCACCGAGAGATGCTTGTTCTCGTCCCACAAGTCCAGCACCACCTGCCGGAACTCGTCAGATTCGAAGGCATCCAGCAGGTAGCGTTCGCTGGCGTTCAGACTGGTCTGGGTGTTCTTGTTGACGTAGGTCTTGATGCCGTCTTCCAGCGAATTGCCCAGCTCAGGCCGCGCCCGATCGACAAACGCCTTGCCAAATTTCATCGCGGACTTGGCCCCGGGCAACCTGCCGGCCAACTTGGTGCTGGTCGCAACATAGTCGCGCACGCCCGAGTACAGCAGCTCGGTAATCAGATTCGCGAAGATGGGGTTGGAGACGGATTCATGCACCACCGCTTCGCGCAGTTCACGCAGCTCCAGCACCTTGTCCAGCAGCTCCTCGAACTGCTTGTCCGGCATCAGCTGCTCCAGGCGGGTCTTCTCGTGGACCGGATGCTCATAAAGCGCTGTGGCAATGTCGCCCACCAGTGCTGGAATGGCCCCGCCCAGCGTCATGTCTGAGGCATAGCCAATGGCCGTCTGCTGAATGGATCGCAGCGTGACCACATCCTCCAGCTTGAGCTGATCGGCCACGGCCAAGGCGGCATCCAGCCGGCGCCCGACTTCGTCTTCCAGGCCCTCGCTGTCCCATCTGGCAACCAGCCAGGCCACGTGGGCCTCCAGCAATGCCTCGGCCTTGGAGCCGGCAAATGCATCCTTGCTTGTCATGTCGTCCTCAGACCGAATCGCGGTAGCAGAGCGTAGCACCCCGCCGGCCGGCGTCCCGCGACCCCGACCGGCAGGCCATCAGGCGGCCGCCGCGGCAGGCAGGCCGACCAGCCGGTTGGGCAGCGAGAGTCGCGCGATGCGCTTGACCACGGTGCCAAACTGCTTGCGCAGCGGGCCCTTGTTGTACGGGAGGTTGTAGCGCTGACAGATCGCCTGCACCTCGTCGGAGATCTCCGCGTAGCGATGTGCCGGCAAGGTCGGGAACAGATGGTGCTCGATCTGGTGGCTCAGGTTGCCGCTCATGATGTGGAACAACGTCCCGCCGGTCAGATTGGCCGAGCCCAGCAGCTGGCGGTAATACCAATGCCCCGGACGCTCGTCATCCAGCACCTCACGGGAAAACTGGTGCGTACCATCCGGAAAGTGACCGCAGAAAATGATGGTGTAGCTCCATAGATTGCGCGCCAGATTCGCCGTCATATTGCCGGCGAACACCAGTGGCGCGACCGGACCCGCGAGCAGCGGAAACAGCACGTAGTCCTTCAGTGTCTGGCGGCTGGTCTTGCGCCAGATGCCCTTGGCGATGCCCATCACCTCACGCTTATCACGTTTGCCTTTGCGCAGCCGCTCGACCTCCAGGTCATGCAAGGCGACACCGTATTGGAAGAACACGGCGAGCAGAAACGCCCAGAGAGGGTTCAACAGAAAGTAGGGGTGCCAAGCCTTGTCCTCGGACATACGCAGCACGCCATAGCCAATGTCACGGTCCACACCCTGCACATTGGTAAAGGTGTGATGCATGTAGTTGTGGGAATGACGCCACTGGTCCGCCGGGCAGGCGGTGTCCCATTCGAAGTTCGCGCCCGCCAGTTCGGGATCGTTCATCCAGTCGTACTGGCCATGCATGATGTTGTGGCCGATCTCCATGTTGTCCAGGATCTTGGACACGGACAACGCCAGCGTGCCGGCAACCCAAGCCGGGGGGAAGAAGCTCAGGAACAGCAGGCCTCGGCCACCGACCTCCAGACGACGCTGCGCCTTGATGACCTTGCGAATGTAGCGGGCGTCACGTTCACCGAGATCCGCCAGCACGCGGTCACGCAGTGCGTCGAGCTCCTGCCCGAAAGCCTCGAGTTGTTCAGGGGTTAAAACGGGTGCCTGAGATGCAGTTGATTCAGCCATTGGATGCCTCCTTGAGACGTCTAGCGTTCGGGTAATCAGCCGGGGAACGGGCGGGACTAGATGTCCAGCGTCACGGAACCCACGGGCTGTGAAATACAAATTCGGATGTCCTCATCGGACTCCGTGGAAATTTCGCCGGTTTGCAGATTGCGCACGGCGCCGGACTGCTTGCGGCAGGTGCAGGTGCTGCAAATGCCCATGCGGCACCCGTGCTGCGGGCGTAGCCCGGCCGCCTCGGCCTGTTCCAGCAGCGTCGCGCCGCTGTTGTCGATCAATCGCTCGCTGCGCGCAAAACGCACCTCGCCGCTGGCGGCGTCACCGCTGGCCAGCTCGATCGGGGCCAGCGAGAACCGCTCGGTCTGCAGTTGCTCAGCGCAGCCATGCTCGCTGTAGATGGCCTCCACGGCGGCCATTAATCCAGCCGGGCCACATAGCCAGGTGGCGGCCTGGTCGAAGTCAGGCACCAGGCGCTTGAGCTGTGCCGCGGTGCAATGACCGGCATCAGCCCCCTGATCGGCGTGGTCCGGATCGGTGAACACGACATGGACATCGATGTTGGCCTGCGCTTGGTCAATGGCGGCGAGTTCTTCTGCGGCCACCTGATCCTGCGGCCGGCGCAGGTAATGCAAGAAGCTCACACGCCCGGCATAGCCCTCATCCACCAGCGTCCGCAGCATGGAGAGCACCGGCGTGATCCCGCTGCCACCGCTGATCAGCAGAATCCGATCGGGCCGGCATACGGGCAGGTGAAAATCACCCTGCGGCTCGGATAGCGCCAGCGACAGCCCCGGCACGGCGTGCTCGTACAGATAACGCGACACCTGACCCTGCGCGTTCACCTTGATCGTGAACTCCAGCAGGCCACCTTCACGGTGCGCCGACTGCGCCGGCGAGAAGCAGCGCACTCGGCGCACGCCATCGACCTCGACGGCGAGTTGGACGAACTGTCCCGGCTTAAAACCCGACCAGCGGCCGAGTGGCTGCAGGGTGAGCCGAACGCTGTCGCCGGTTGGCCGGTCCACCGCCACCACCCGCGCAGGGATGTGCCCGCTGGAGGTCCGCAAACGCAGCCGCGTATCAAGCGCTTCCGCAACACTGGCGACGGGATGCGGGAACGTCAGCGCCGAGAGCACACGCGCGCCCAGTGCGGCGGGTCGACGAATCAGAGCTTGCGAGGTGCGGTTCGACATAGGAGCGAGACCAGGTGATGTGTACGTGTGTACACACCTTCCACCAGCCGCAACAGCATGTCAACAGTCGTTCACTAATTTTAGTTTATTGTCTTTAATTACAATAATTTGATAACCAATTACGAGTGATCCAGTGCGCGTGAAGTGCGCAAACCGGCGAATGCAGTACACTATGTCAATGAGCACACGGGCCAACAAGTTGTCGCGCGGAACCCGTCGCCTTAGCCGGCGCGGAGATACCCGCAAACTATTGATCGACACCGCACTGAGCATGCTCGATGGCGACAAGAGCTTCGATGGCTTGTCGCTGCGAGAGCTGACGCGCGAAGTGGGCATCGTGCCCACCGGCTTTTATCGCCACTTTCCCGATATGGATGCGCTGGGCTTGGCCCTGGTCGAAGAGTCATTCCGCTCGCTGCGGCAGATTCTTGAGGATGTCCGCAAGGACACGCGCAGCGCCGAACGCCTGGTCTCCAGCGTCGTGCAGTCGCTTTATCGCCACATTGCCGCCAATCGCCCCGGCTTTGCGTTCATCGCCAGCGAGCGCTTTGGTGGCAGCGCCACGGTTCGCAACGCCATTCGTCGCGAGCTGCGACTGGTCCAGACCGAACTGGCCGTCGACCTGGCGCGCCTGCCCTACCTGAAGGAATGGAATACGCCCGACCTGCACATGATCGCCTCGCTCATCGTCAATGCGATGGTCGCGATTGCCGTTGACGTGCTGGATGTCGGCGCCCATGACCAGGAGGGAGAGACGGCCCTCATGAAGCGGGCCGAGCAGCAACTCCGCCTGATTCTGCTAGGCGTCCCGCATTGGAAGAGCCGTCGTTGATCGCGGCACTGGAGAACCGACCATGAAAACCGGACAAACCCTGCGTGGCGCGGCCCGATTGGCATTTGATGCTGTTGACGGCGTTACCCATGTCGTCGAGGACATGTACCGCAACATTGCCGCAGCGTCTCCCCCCATTGGCGAGGCGCCGACGGGCAGCGCGCGGGGCATTGCGGGATTCGTGCACGCGACGATACGCGGCATCAACGGCGTGACGCGGGAGTCGGTGGATCTGGTGCTGGGTCAGCTCGCCGAATCGCTGGATGACATCGCACCTCCTGGCCCCGGTCGCGAGGCGGTGGTCTCGGCACTCAACGGCGTGGTCGGCGACTACCTGCTCAGCAGCGACAATCCGCTGGCGCTGGAGATGCAGTGGCGGCAGTTCGGCTCGCCCTTGCCGATGGACCGTGACGAGCTACGGCTGCGCGTCGACAAGCCCTCGCGCCACCTGCTGATCACGGTCCACGGCCTGTGCATGAACGACCGGCAATGGACCCGAAACGGTCACAATCACGCCGCCTACCAGGCACGCCGGCTGGGTGCGACCCAGGTGGACTTGTTCTACAACACCGGGCGGCATATTTCGCACAACGGCCGCGATCTCGCCAGACAGCTCGAGGCGCTGATCGAAGCGTGGCCGACCAAGGTCAAGTCGATCCGTATTCTTGCTCACAGCATGGGTGGTCTGGTCACGCGTAGTGCGCTGCTCCAGGCCGATGCCATGCGCTGGCCGGACCTCGTCAGCCAGATTGCCTTTCTCGGCACGCCCCATCTCGGCGCGCCGCTGGAGCGCGGTGGCAACTGGGTGGACACACTCGGACGGCTCAGCCCCTACACCGCACCCATTGCGCGCCTGGGCTGGCTGCGCAGCGCCGGCATTACCGACTTACGCCACGGGTTTACCCGCGACAGCGACTGGCAGGGACGGGATCGGTTCGAACGCAGCCAACATCGGCCTGAACTCACCCCGCTACCGGCACATATCAATGCCATCGCGGCCGCCGGAACACTCGGGGCCCGACGCACCCATCTGCTGGGTGATGGGTTGGTGCCGGTCAACAGCGCCCTGGGTCAGACGCAGGATGGCCGCGCGGCCATGGCCTGGGCCGAAACCGGCACGCGCGTCTTCGCCCGCATGAACCATTGGGACCTGCTCGACGACCCCCGCGTCACCACCTTCCTCGACGAACAGCTGAACTAGGTACGGGCAGCCCCCTCTCAAGGAACAATTTCCCATACCCGGAAAATCTCCTCCATCGGCCACTCGCGGGCCTATGAATCATGAACCCGCTGGTACATGATCCGAACAAATCACCGGCCTCCCCCTACGCCAACCGATTCTGCGAGCGGCGGGTTCATCAACGGGGCACAACCTGGCCGGACTAGAGACGTCAGCGTCTGGAGGAGACGATGCATGTTTCAGGCAACTCGCCGGGGCCGATCGCCCTGGGACGATCGAGGCGACGCCGGCCCATCTGCCAGGCGCCGTTCAGCCGGGCGATGATGCGCCGTCAAACGGGCATTGACCCGTATGCAGCGCAGCGGTCGATTGCACTGCACCCCCACCCCATTTGACATGAAAAACAATGCTTTACATCCGCTTAACGCGGACCTGGGTACAAACGCTCTCGTAAAGTACTTCGCCGTACACAAACTGACTAATCAGTCAGAGAGATGCTGCGGCGCACAGCACAACAAGCAGGTCGGCCAGGCCAATGGAGAGACACCCCGCCATTCGCATCAAGCCGCCCAAGACCGTGCGTCGGTCATCACAACAGACTTCAACGACCCAGAAGGGAGACGACCTCAATGAAGATGCATTCACGCAGTTTGCTGCGGCTGGCCGCTGTTGGTGCGGCGACCGTTCCGTTCCATGCATCCGCGGCAACGCTGAATCTCGGCGGCATGGAAGCCCAGATCGACACCACGCTATCCGCAGGCGTGGCGTTTCGTATGCAAGACCCCAATGAAGCCTTGATCGGCATCACGAATGGGGGTACGTCACGCTCCGCCAATGGCGATGACGGCAACTACGGCTACGAAAAAGGCGACCTGGTGTCCGCGGCCGCCAAGATCACGGTCGACATGGACCTGGCCTTTAGCCGCAACTGGGGCATCTTCACGCGTGGCAGCGCGTTTTATAACCCCGAGGCGTCCGATGCCGGCTCCATCGAAGATCGCCTGAACGCCAATGGCGGCGCCGGCGTGTCACGTGCACGGGGCGAGGCCGAACTGGGCGAACGCGGTCACGAACGCCTGGATCACAACGCCGACCTGCTGGATGCCTTTCTTTACGGCAGCTTCTCGCTGGGTCGACAGTACATCACCATGACCTTGGGCAATCAGGTCGTCAGCTGGGGTGAAAGCACCTTCATCCGCAATGGCATCAACATCTTGAACCCCATTGATGTGTCCAAGATCCGGCTGCCAGGCTCCGAGATCAAGGAAGCGCTCACGCCAATCCCGATGCTGTCGCTGCAAACGTCGCTCACCGACAACCTGAGCATGGACGTGGTCTGGCAGTTCGACTGGGAGCAGGTGGAGATCGACCCGCGCGGCAACTTCTTCTCGACCAATGACGTGGCCTCGGATGACGGCCAGCGCATCTTCCTGAGCTACGGCCGCCGCCTGGACAACAATACCCGCCCCCTGACGGGTTTCATGGGTGAGGGTGATGCCCACGCCTGGGTCCCACGTGAAGGCAATCGGGCCCCCGATGACGAAACGTCGCAGGCCGGTATTGCCTTCCGCTACTTCGCGGAGAATCTGAACTCCACCGAGTTCGGCTTCTACTATGTGAACTACCACTCACGCACGCCGAACATCTCGCTGATTCGCGGCGCCCGCGTTCCCAACGACGGTAACCCCACGCCGCGCAATGCCGCCACCAACGTGGCGAACATGCCCGGCGGCCCCTTCGAGGCGCCGCTCTGCTCTACCCCAGGCAGCGACCCGACCAGCTGCCGCGCGTCCTACTTCATCGAATACGACGAGGACATCTCGCTGTGGGGTCTGAGCATGAACACCAACGGGCCGTTCGGCACCGCGGTGCAGGGTGAAATCAGCTATCGACCCAATGCGCCGGTGCAGTACAGCGGTGGCGACCTCGTTCCCGCCGCCCTGACCGACGGAATGTTGCTGGGCACCTACAATCCCGGGGACTACATCCAGGGCTACAACGAGATCGAGACCTGGCAGGTCCAGACCACGATCACCAAGGCTTTCGGCCCCAGCTTCGGCGCCAGCCAGTGGATTGTGCTGGGCGAGGTGGGCTACACGCGACAGGATCTGGACGACAGCCCGTACTCGGCAGCCGGTGCAGCACTGCCGACCTGTGACAACAATCCGATCCTGATCATCGCGATTGCCAATGGCTCCTGCCAGGAAGCCATTGCCGGTGGCGAAGGCTTCCAGACCGAATCGTCATGGGGCTACCGACTGGTGACTCGTCTGGATTACTCCAATGTGTTCGCCTCGGTGAACATGTCGCCGCGACTGGTCTTTTTCCATGACGTAAACGGCATCAGCTCGACGTTTACCGAAGGCAACCAGATCGTCAGCGCCGGCATTGGCTTCAGCTACCTGCAGCGCTGGCAGGCGGACATCGCCTATACGGTGTTCACGGGCGGCGAGACCTATTCCGGCACCGACCCCTATGCACCGGGTGAAACCACCCCCATCGGCACGACAGCCACTGGCGACCCGAACACCCAGTCCGCCAGCTTTGCCACCCGCGCGAATGATTCCGCGGACCGCGACTTCCTCGGCCTGTCCATCAGCTATGCGTTCTAAGCCCGCCTTGTTGATGTCTCGCGAACCGAATCTCATGGAGAGCACCATGCAAGCACGAACCAATCGACTGCTGACAACCGCACTGGCGGCCACGGCAGCCATGGCGACGGCCCTGCCCATGCTGGCAGGGGCCGCTGTCTCCGAAGCCGAAGCGGCACGCCTCGGCCAGGACCTGACACCGATGGGCGCCGAAAAAGCCGGCAACCGCGCACTGGGCATTCCGGCCTGGGATGGCGGCATCACGGAAGTCCATCCTGACTTTGAACCCACGAAGCACTATCCCAACCCCTTCCCGGACGATGCGGTCCAGTTCGTCATCACCGGGCAGAATGCCGATCAGTACGCCGATCACCTCACGCCCGGCCAGATGGCGCTGCTCAAGCAGTACCCCACCTGGAAAATGAAGGTGTATCCGAGCCGGCGCACCGCATCGTTCCCGCAGGGCATTTATGACGCCACCCGCGAGAATGCGACCAAGGTGACCCTGGTTGACGGCGGCAACGGGTTTACCGGTGCCACCTCGGGCATTGCGTTCCCGATTCCGCAGAACGGCACCGAGGTGATCTGGAACCACCTGACGGCCTACAAGGGCGACACCTGGGGCACGAGCTGGGCCCAGGCACCGGTGACCACCGGCGGGGACTACAACCTCGTGGAGTTCGACTACGAGTACGACTTCATCTACGGCAACCAAAGCAAGACCGCCAGTCAGCGCCAGGAGAACCTGCTGCTGTATTTCCTGCAGGCCATCACAGCTCCGCCGCGCCTGGCCGGTTCCATCCTGCTGGTGCATGAATACGCCGACCAGAACGCACAGCCCCGCAAGGCCTGGGTGTACAACCCCGGCTCACGCCGTGTGCGGTTGGCACCCAATGTGGCCTACGACAATCCGGGTACGGCCTCGGACAGCCTGCGCACCAATGACGACTTCGGCATGTTCAATGGCGCCACCGACCGCTACAAGTGGGAGATCATCGGCAAGAAGTCGATCTACATCCCGTACAACACCTACGAGCTGAACAGCGACAAGATCAGCATCTCCGATGTCATCCGCCCGGGACATATCAATCCCGAGTATGCGAGGTATGAGCTCCATCGCGTCTGGCATGTACGAGCGACGCTCAAGGATGGCACCAGCCATATCTACAAGCGCCGGGATTTCTACCTGGATGAAGATAGCTGGGCCGTGCATGTTGTCGACAAGTACGACAATCGCGATCAGCTCTGGCGTGTGGCCGAACTGCACTCGCTGAACTTCTACGATCTGCCGATGCTATCCGCCGGTGTCGAGGTTCATCACGACCTCAATGCCAAGCGCTACATCGCCATGCGACTCACCAACGACTACGACGTGGTCTACAAGCCGATCGAGGCCACCGAGAACGATTTCCGTCCGGCTGCTTTGCGGTCGCGCGGTCGCCGATAGGCCTTCCTCCAGGAGGCACCTCTGGCGCGGCAGCTTCGGCTGTCGCGCCTTTTTTGTGCCCGCAGCCCAGCCGCGCTCTACACTGACAGCTGCTGCTTTGACTGCCCGACCGTGCCCCACGCCACAGCAACCCAAGCTGACTTGACGCCCGATCATGTCCCGGCCCTGGATGGGCTGCGGGGCGTGGCCTTGCTGCTGGTCATGGCCTACCACGGCAATCTGCTTGGCGCGGGCTGGCTGGGTGTACAGCTGTTCTTCGTCCTGTCCGGCTTTCTGATCACGCGCGTCCTGCTACGCGAACCCGACGCCCCGGCCGGTGCCCAGCTACGCGGGTTCTGGCTACGCCGCGTTCTTAGAATCGCACCGGCCTACCTGGTCTTCCTCGCGGTGTTGGCCGGGATCGCGCCCTTCGCAGAGCGGCCGCCTGCGGCACGTGAATGGGCGATGGCGCTGAGCCTGACTTACAACATCGGCCAGGCCGGCGGCTGGATTCCCGGCTCTCACTGGCTGGGACACGTCTGGTCGCTATGCGTGGAGGAGCACATTTATCTCGTCTGGCCGCTGCTAATCATCGGACTCAAAGGCCCCCGACTGGGCGCCGCCCTGGTTGCGTTGTTTCTACTGGGGCTGGTCACGCGCATCCTGATGGCGAGCCACGGCGGGGCAGCGTTCTCATCACCCCATGCGCTGGCCCTGCTGACCACCAGCCACCTGGACGCCTTTGCTGCGGGCGGTCTGGGTGCCTGGTGGTTGTCCGCTCGACCCGGCGCGTATCCGCCTGGCTGGTGCGTCGCCGTGGCCGGCCTGCTGCTGGCAAGCGCCGGCGGGCTGGTCCCCGACAATCCGGTTTGGGCGCCGGCGCAGCAGTTCGGTGCCTGGGCCACGCTGGGGTGGCCGAACACGCTGCCCAATGGGCGGCAGTTCCTGTGGGGCTATAGCCTGTTCAACATAACCGTGACCTTGCTGCTGGTCTGGCTCACCGGCCGGGCGCCCCAATGGCCGCCCCTGGTGCACCCGGCGCTACGCCGGGTCGGGCGCGTGTCCTACGCCGGCTACCTGTGGCACTTTCCCCTGGCGCATGCGCTTTCACCGTTGGTGTTCACGCTGCACCACTGGACCGGCGCCGGCTTCTACGCCTGCCTGCTGATGTGGTTTCCGCTCTTCGCCTTCTCCACCTATGCCGCCGCCGAGCTGTCCTACCGGCTTGTCGAACAACCCTTTCTGCGACGCAAACATCGGTGGCGGCCCTCGCAGTAGTCCACCGACTTCGAGCGGCACCGCTTGATCAGGTTGATCCGCCGGTCGATCAGCCCGAGCTTTAGATCATCATGCCGCCAGAGGCTTCGATGCACTCGCCCGTGACCCATCGGCTCTCCGGACTCAGCAACTGCGCCATGACGACGCCGAGGTCTTCGGGGCGACCCGCACGCCCCAGAGCCGTATTGGCCGCAACCTGGGCGTTGATTTCCGGGTTGTCACGCACGGCGCCACCACCAAAGTCGGTCTCGGTGGCACCTGGTGCAATGGCGTTAACGGATAGACCACGTGGTGCCAACTCTTTGGCCATGTAACGCGTCATCACCTCAACCGCACCCTTGGCCGCACCATAGGCCGTGTGGCCCGGCAGGCAAAATCGCGCCAGTGCAGACGAGACGTTCAGGATGCGGCCACCATCACGCAGCTGTGGCAGTAGCGCCTGGGTCAGAAAGAACGGACCTTTGACGTGCACGGCCATGAGGGCATCGAACGCAGCCTCGGTGGTCTGCTCGAACGGCCGGTTCAGGCTGTGACCCGCGTTATTCAGCAGCGCGTCGAAGTCGGTCCGGTTCCATTGCTGTTGCAGCCGCTCGCGGACTGCGGTGACAAAGGCCTCGTATGAGCCGACATCCGCCACATCCAACTGCAGCGATGCGGCCTGTCCTCCCTGCGCCTGGACGGCCTCGACCACCGAGCGAGCGGCACCGGCCTGATCCCGGTAGGTGATGATGACGTCGTCACCTTGATCCGCCAGCGCCAAGGCCGCTGCCCGTCCCAGACCTCGACTACCGCCCGTGATTAGGACGACCTGCTTGGGGTGTGACATGGAGACCTCCTGCTTGGTCACAGACCCCTTCAGGGAAACATTGATGAACACACACCACCAAATGGCCGGTCGAGCGCTAGATGCGAGGCAGGACCACCGATCATCCCGTTAAGCTCGAGCCCGAGCAGGTCGCTCGGGCGCGCCCCCGCGCCGCCCCCCTTTTGGAGCCAACTGGCTAATACCGGAAGTAAACTGCCTCGAAATCCAGGTAGCGATGCCGCCTCGCCGGCGAGCGACAGTCGTCGTAGCCAGCCCCCTGGAAATCCCCGAGTACGAAGGTCTCATACACCGGGTCGTGGTCGATGAGCGTGTAGCAAGTGAACTCGCCTTCGAAGTCGAGACGCTCGGCGCGCACGCCATCAGCTGTGGTCGTCCAGCCCTCCAGGTAGATCTCCCCTTCGCTCACCACGACATCCAGCGGCGCGCCGCCGCAATTATCGGTGGCGTAGGTCTCGTAGGCCCCGAAGTAAGCGCCGTCCCAGAAGCTGAACGTGTCGATGTAGCTGCGGGCATCGTAGGGGTCATGCGGATCAGCGTCGTAGATGAGCTGACAGCCTGTCCCCCAATCGCCATTCAGGCGGGCTTCAGGCAGGTGATCGGAATGGCTGTGGTGATAGCCACATGCCGATGCCAGCAGCAAGGGTATGAGTACAAGCAAGCGCCAGTGAGAACGCATCTGGGCCTCGATTTGCGGCCAGCGCCGCCTGTGGGTCGGCCTCTTATCAAACCGATGCACGCTGACAGGCGCCTGACAGACATCCGGGCTTGTCCGGATTGGGTGCGATTCTTCGTTCTGGAATAGCCCCCCTGAGAACGGACCCCACCTTGACCCGGCTTCTGCTGATCTGCTGCCTGCCTCTGGCGGGCTTGCTCACCGCCAGCCAAGTGGCACCACAATGGTTCCAGGCCACGATTGCTCAACCGGCGCTCGGTTGGGCAAGTGCAGTCGACGATCAGGGTCTAACGCCGTCGCCAGCGCCCGACCACGCCCAGCCGGCGCGTGCCACCAACCCGCCGGCAGGCGCCGCGGCAGCGCAGCCACGCGCCACCACCACACAGTCGGCGATGACTCTGCTGCAAGCCTGTCAGGGTCGGGCAACGACCGACCTGGACCGGCGGCGGGCTTGCCTAGCGTTCGAACTGCGGCGTCAAAGCCTGCGCGAGCAATGCGTCTCCAGTGCCCGGTCCGGCCAGGCGCCGGGGCTCAAGGACCACAACCCCTGCGATCAGTACGCCAGATTACTCAAACACGCGCAGCCACCCGCCAAGCCGTCGCCGTCTCGCGCGGCCACTTCGGCGAGCACTCAACGCCAACCGTCACCACCGAAGCAGGCACCGACGCCACGGGTCTACGTAAATCAATGCACGCAACTGCAATACGGCTCCATCCGGTACCGGGAATGCAGGGCGAAGGAAAAGCAGCGTCTGATCGACCAATGTCGGCGCACGCGTGAAAAGCTGGAATGGACGGTCGGTCCGCGCAGACAACCGCTACGCGCGCTGGCCCGCGCGCAGTGCAAGGAAGCGGATCGTTACCAGATTATCCGGTAACGCCTACAACACACCCGCCAGCAGGACCGCCGTGCCACCGATCTCGCCGGCGATCAGTCCAAACATGTAGACGCGGATCAGCCCACCCGGCACGGTCTTGTGACCCAACCGGTGGGGGCGTGCCAGTTGGTTGTCTGTGTCACGCAGCCAGCCATGCAAGGCATAGGTCGCGACGGCGGACGCGAAGAACAACACCGGGATGATCACCGCCCAGAGATTCACCACGGGGCTCCAGCGGCTATGCAGCGCCAGCTGCTGTAGCACCAGGCAGGCAAAGGCGTACATCAACGCCGTGCGATGACAGACATCCACGTAGACCGGGGCCTGGGCATCGGCCGCACGCATCATGTGGTGGTACTTCCAGATGCCGGTGATCATCCCGACCAGTAGAAAACTGCCGGCGGCCGACAAGGCCAAGTGGGCTGCGGTCATGCATTGCTCCGTTGGTTTTGGCGAGCCGGTCACAAACCGGCCTCGCAATGGAATCGTCGCTCCTCACGAGCTGTGCACCGGCCCGAAACGCCGCGTCCACACGCTGATCGGGGTGTTCGATGAGGGGAGTGGCGCTCCATCCTGCCCTGTCACGCCCCTTCCCTGTCGATGCCGCGCTGACCGCGCAGCATCTGGCTCAGATGCCCCATCTCATCACAGATTGCACGGCGCACAAAAAAGCCCCGCCGAAGCGGGGCTCTTGTCATACACGCTCGCGTCAATCAGACCGCGGGACGCATCCGACGCCGGAGCAGGCCCGACGCCATGAGCGACAGCAGCAGCCAGCCGCCCAGCGCACCTGACCCGCCACCCGAGCGGCTCGACGGCACGTCGTTCGTGCCCGATGCGCTGGCCTGTACCGCCTGCGACTTGGCGGAGGAGAACTGCTGGGCACCATCGCCATCCGTGAACTCGACAGTGACCTCCGGTTCGTAGGTTCCGGCCGTCACGTAGACATGTTGCACGATGGCGTTGTCGGTTTGGATCACCGTCCCATCATCAAAGTCGAAGGTGTAGCCAGTGATGGTGAAGCCTTCGGCCACCGTCGTCAGCGTGGCATCGAAGACCACCTCCAACGGCACCACAGGATTGGCACGATCGTAATCGACCACCAGGCGTGCGGCGTTCTCAACCGGCCGCTCCCCGGCATCCACGGTGACGGTCGTCGTGACTTCCGTCGAGCCGGCCGCGGCGTTGCCATTGGCGTCACGCACCACAACGTCGGGGCGGAACGTGCCCGCCGCACCATAGCGATGCGTGATCAGGCCATCTCCATCCGCATCGAAGGTCGCTGCGTTGACATCTCCCGTCGTGTCATCCCGGAAGAAGAACGTGAACTCCGGCGATTCCAGCGGCTGGTGGTTCAGCTCGGATTCGCAGGCTGACGCACACTTGTACGAAGCGCTGGCGTCGAAGGCCACGGTCAGGCCGTCTTCGCCCACGAGATGGGAGATGACGACGAACACATCGCCCGGTGCGGCCCCATTGGTGGCGCCACATTCATCCGCCGGGTCCTCAGGACAGGGGTCGGCGTTGTCACCCACGCCATCCTGATCGCTGTCCAGGGTCTCTGTGGGATCGTTCGGGAAGGCGTCGTTGACATCCGGCACGCCGTCGCCGTCGGTGTCCACCAGGACGCAACCCGTCTCGGGACAGGTGACGTGGACGGTGACCGTGAACGGCTGATTGGCCGCGCCCAGCTGCTCCTGAATCTGAATCAGGTACAGACCCTGTGGCGGCGTGGCCAGGCTGACGTGCAACTCGCCATCACTCAACGGTTCACTGCCAAACTCACCTGCGAAGAAGTCCGGACCTTCCATGGCAACCAAGTTGCCGTCAGGGCCGTAGATTCGCATGGAGTGCTGGGTGCCCTGCGTGGCGCTGAGCGTGAACTCGATCAGGTCGTACTCGAACGCACCCGGCAACTGGTAGCGGTACTCGCTGGTCGCGAAACCGTCGGAGCCAGACCCTGCACCCAGGCCGACCACCGGCGTGACGACCGTTGCGCCCGGACCTTCATAGCGGGCGACCTCATTGCGACCCCCAGTCGGCGGTGCATCCGAGGTTGGGCCGGTTTCGCAGGCATCACCCACCCCGTCATCACCGGTGTCACGCTGGTCGGCGTTGGGCACCGTGGGGCAGTTGTCGTCCGCGTCATCGATACCATCGTCGTCGATGTCGGTATCCGGCGCGCAGTCATTCGTCGGGTCTTCGGGGCATTCGTCGTCTGCATTCGAGACGCCGTCACCATCGAAGTCACCAGCCGGATCGTAGGTTTGTCCACCCGGATCGTTAGCGGCGGGATACGGCGCGGGCAGGCCGGAGTCACAGTAGATGAACGGATCGTCGTCCAGCGGCTCGGAACGATCCCCCAGGCCTACGGCGGGAACCAGCGGCGAAAGCGTATCCCAGTACAGCTTGCGCTCCTGCACCAAGGTGGTCTGGAACTGACAGAAATCCTGTGGCTTCACCCGCGGCGAGGCCGCCAGACCCAGATGCGTTAAGGCCGCATTGACCACGCCTCGGGTTGGCGCTGCGGTCAGGTCACCCCAACCGGTCTGCAACCAGGGGGCGACGGGATTAATCGGCTGTGCGCCCAGATCGTCCAGCACCGCAGCAACCGGGTCGTAGTCATCCACCGTCGGGACGTACGCGGCCTCTTCGAGCGAGCGCCGGATAATCCAGTTCGTCAGATCAAACTCGCCGACGCTGTCATCAGCCAGCACCATGTACGGCACATTATCGACCTTCTTGATCCCGCCCAGGTGGCCATGTGCGCGGCGCGCTTCCAGCAGAACCTTGGATGCCACACCCGCTGCGCGCGGCGTGGAGAAGCTGGTGCCGCCATAGGGTGCCAGACCGGTCACGCAGTCCATGCACCGGGCCAGGTCCTGGGTGAAGTCGGAGATGAAATCGGGCAGGTTGCCGGAGACCGTTGTGCGACCGTTGGAGGTATCTTCCTCCGACCCGGACACACCGATGGACCACCACGGACCCGCGCCGGCACGACCCGGCGTAAAGCCCGGGGCATTGCCACCGGACGAGAAGTGCAGCTTGCCGTCATACACCACGCTCTTGAAGCTCTGGTGGAAACTCCAGAGTTCGGGCGGGAAGACACCAGCGGCCCCGATGCCGTAGCTCGTCGAAATGATGTCGACAGCCGGATCGCGGAAAGCGGCCACATGCGAGGCATCGTTGGCCAGCGCGCCTTCGGTCTCCAGGAACAGGATCACCGCTTCCGGATTGGCCTTGAGCACGGCCGAGCTGGTCCCAACACCATGCGGACTCTTGTCGGTGGTCGGTACCAGCAGCGGATGCGGATTGCCATCGTCATCGTTGCCAGCAAACGACTGGGCAACGACATTGGTGCCCACAAAGTAGTAGCGCTGACCGCGCTCGATCTTGTCCCAGACCCGCTCCTGGTCAGCGGCGATGCGCTCGGCCAGCGTGCCGGTACGGGTCAGTTCGAAGACATTCTCGGGCGGGACGCCCAGCTCGACGAGCATATCGTCGGAGAGCCCCTGTGGCGCCGAGTTCGGATACCCCTCACCGCCGGCATAGTAGAAGCTGTGGTAGAGGTTGATCGCACTGTCGATCACCGCGACCACCACCCGGGTTTCCTCCTCGAAACTCGGTTGTGTGGTCACCGGGGCGAAACAACCACCCGCCGTGGTACAGCGGGCCGTGGCGCTGGCCGTGAACGCGGTGTCGTAGTTGGTGTAGCTCTTGACGACGGCGGTGTAGGCGCCAACCGGCGAGCCAACCGTCGCAGCTTCGAAAGCCGGCCCCGTGCCATCGTCTTCCGCATTGAACTTGCCGGAGCTGGCCACGACGAACTGCCGCTCATCAACCACATCGAGGTCAAGATCCTCGATGACATTGTCCCAGCTCACGACGACATCCAGCGCATCGTAGGCGCAATCCAGCGCGGGCAAGGCTTCCCGCGTCTGTGCGGCATTCAGTCCGCCCGCCGCCGAAGGCGCGACCCCGGACCACTCATGCAGCACCAGCTCGTCGCCTTCTGCTGCACAGGGCAGCGCCTGGGCCTGCGCCTGAGCGCCAGCCCCTAATAACAACGCGGCAATAGCCGCACGCGGGCCCATGCCCGAAATTCGAATTCCCATCAGACTCCCCAGTCTCGCAGGCCAAGTTGTGAACGGCGGACGCCATGTCCAACCGTTAGTTGATCATCGAGGATCAGTCACCCGAGCATGGCGGAATTTATTCCCAGCTCCAAGATGGACCGATGAACGGCTGTCATCCGGACCGCCACCGCCGGACCGCAGATTTACGCGACGTCGTGACGAGATAGCAGCCGCCACCTGAAACAAGAATGCGACTTCGCGGCGCGGGCACCCAGCGGTCTGCCCCGCCGCCAGAGCAGGCGGCGGGGCACCAGATGTTTACTCGGCGGTCTGCGCGCGAATGCGGGCCAGACTCTCACGATAAGGCTTCAAACCCGTGGCCAATAGCGTGATGGCCACGGCGCCAGCCACCCCGCTGACGATGAACATTGACCAGCCCACCATGTTGTCGTCACCGAACAAAAAGTCCGTGACGACCGCGACTGCCGTCGGACCGATGCCCAGCCCAATCATGTTGACCAGGAACAGGTACAACGCCGACGCCTGACCGCGAAGTCGGTTGGGCATGATGTCCTGGATGGCGGTGGGCGCCACGCCAAACGGCATGCTGATGAAGAAGGTGGCCGGGATGAGAAACAGGCCAGCCACCATGCCGTTGGGCGACAGCATGTAGCCCGCTCCGAACGGAATCACCGCAATCGCAGCCAGCACGCCGACCCGCATCGGCGCGTCCGTACGACCCTGCGCCGTCCATCGATCCGACAAACGCCCTCCGAACACGATGCCAGCCGAGCCGAAGATCATGACGATGAGCCCGAACACCAGACCGATCTGGCCAATGGACCAGCCGTGGACACGCAAAAAGTAGGACGGAATCCAGGCAGCGGTGCCGTAGCTGCAGAAGGCGATCATCGCAAAGCCGATGTTGTGGCTGAGCACGGTGCGCCGATTAAGCTTGAGATAGGCCAGCACTTCCTTAATGGGTACGGAGGAGCTGGGGCCCGCCCCGCTGCGTACCGGTTCACGCACCATCAAGAATGCCGCGCTGAACAGCAGGCCCGAGAAGCCCAGCACATAGAACACCACCTGCCAGGGTCGGGTTTCGCCCAGCAGCGGCAACGTAACCGCTCCCTGGGCCGTCACGAATTCGACGATCAGCCCGCCCAGTAAAAAGGCGATGCCGGAGCCGATGTAAATCCCCATGGAGTACACGCTAATCGCCGTGGCGCGTTTCTCCGGCGGGAAGTAATCGGCAATCATCGAATACGCCGCCGGGGACAACGCGGCCTCGCCGACGCCGACCCCGATGCGGCAGAGAAACAGATACCAGTAGTGCTTGGCGAAGCCACAAAGGGCCGTCATTACACTCCAGACGATGATCCCAACCGTGATCAGCCCGCGTCGGCTCTTGGAATCGGCCATGCGGCCCAGCGGGATGCCCATGATGGTGTAGAAGATCGCGAACGAGAAACCCATCAGCAAGCTCATCTGGGTATCGGTAATTCCCAGATCCGCACGGATTGGTCCGACCATCAGGTTGAGAATCTGCCGATCGACGAACGAAAACACGTAGGCCATCATCAAGATGGCCACGACAAACCAAGCATAGGCTGGTGAGTAGCCGCCAGGGCTGACGGGCTTGGACGCTTGCATGGTGGTGTCTCCCCCCATAGTGCAGTGTTGGTAGTTTGTGACGAACCGCTTGGAGCCGGTGCCCGCCTCTCATGAGCGGATCACCGTCACTTGCCGCAACAAGTAAACACAGTGTATACCCCAGGAGACGAGCCAGGGTAAAGTCCCGATTCGGCCCGACATGAATCAGCACCGCCCAACCGACCCGATGCAAGCTGCCAAGCACCCCAGCACCACCCCACCGCCACCGCCGGACCGGCGCGAAGCCACGCGTCTGCGCATCATCAAGGGCGCGGCTGAGGTCTTCGGACAGCAGGGATTTGCCGGCACCAGCGTGCAGGCCATTCTCGATGCGGCCGGCGTCTCACGGCGCACGTTCTACCAATGCTTCTCAGATAAATCCGCCGTGCTGGCGGCCATTTATGAGCGGTCGCTGAATCATCTGTACGCATGCCGCCGGGAAGCCATGAAACATCCCGGCAGCGGCCCCGAACGCTTGCAGCGAGCACAGGCCGTGTACTTGGACTTTGTGGCCACTGCCGGGCCGGTCGTCCGCGTGATCACCACCGAAGCGCTGCGCCCGGACAGCCCGCTCTACGCGCTGCGGCTGACCATGCACCAACAGATTGAGGACCAGTACTGCGCCGTATTCCGCGAGGCGGAAGGCCGCGACCTGGACCCATTAATCGCTCGCAGCATCATCCTGCTGAGCGAGTCGTTGAGCATCCACATCCTGACCCAGCACCCCGATGACCCGGCGCGTCTTCAGCGCGCGGCCGCGGTGCTGAACCGACATATCGAACAACTACTGGCCGCGGAATAGGCCTGGCCGGCGTTCCGCAGGCCGCGACAACAGAGGAGACAGGTCATGAGCACATCCCACCAGGTCGATCGACACCGCATCCCCCGCGATCGGACCAATGATTACTCCCCGGAGGCAGCGCGCATGCGGCGCGATTTTGTCCGGGAGCAAACAGGTGTTGAACTCAAGCACGCCGGCAGCTACAGCTTCGATCCCGAAGCGGTGAAGGGCAATTGCGAGCATTTCATGGGCGTGTCGCAGGTACCGCTGGGCGTCGCGGGGCCCGTGCGTGTCAATGGCGAGCATGCCCAGGGGGAGTTTTATGTCCCCATGGCCACCGCCGAGGGCACGCTGGTCGCCAGCTACAACCGCGGCATGCGACTGACCCGCGAGGCTGGTGGCGTGACGGTGACGGTCGCCGACGACGCCATGCAGCGCGCACCGGTTTTCGCGTTCGACAATGCCCAGACCGCCAAGCGCTTCGGGCTGTGGATCAAAGAGCAGATGCCCGCCATTCGCGATGCCGCCGAAGCCACGACCCGTGTCGGCAAACTGCGTGATATCGAGCATTACGCCGCCGCGCGCTTTCTCTACCTGCGATTCAACTACACCACGGGCGACGCCGCCGGCCAGAACATGTGTGGCAAAGCCACGCACGCGGCCTGTCAGTGGATTTTGGCTAACACGCCCTACGCGGTGGAACGCTTTTCGCTGTCCGGCAATATGGACACGGACAAGAAGCCATCACAGGTCAATTTCCTGCATAGTCGCGGCAAGCGGGTGATTGCTGAATGCACGGTGCCGGACAAGCTCATGCGCGAGATCATGGGCATCGACAGCAAGTCGTTGTACCAGCGCCGCATCATGTCGATGACCGGCGCGTTCATGGCCGGCTCCATGAACAACGGCGCCCATGCCGCCAATGGCATCACCGCAACCTTTATTGCCACCGGCCAGGATGCCGCGAATGTCGCGGAGTCTTGTGTCGGTGCAGCCGTCGGCGAACTGACCGATGACAATGGCTACTACTTCTCCATCACCCTGCCTTCGCTGATCTGCGCCAGCTACGGCGGTGGCACCGGCCTACCCAGCCAGCGCGAGTGCCTAGAGATGATGGACTGCTACGGTCAGGGCAAATCACTCAAGCTGGCCGAGATCATCGGCGCCACCGTCCTTGCAGGCGAACTGTCGCTGGCCGCAGCCGTGGCCACCGGTGACTGGGTGACCAGTCATGAGCAGTACGGACGCAATCGCTGATGTCACCGATGAACCCATAGTGCAGGGGACTCTGGCCATCGCGGGCGCCTGCAACGCAGTCGCTGCACTCCTGCACATCGGCTGCATCTTGTTTGGCGGGCCCTGGTATCGATTCTTCGGCGCCGGGGAGCACATGGCCCGACTCGCCGAGGCCGGTCACGTGATGCCCACACTGGTGACATCGGCCATCGTGCTGGTGCTCTCCAGTTGGGCGGTCGTTGCCTGGTCAGGGGCCGGACTGCTGCCCAGGCTGCCACTGCTACGGACGGCGCTCAGCCTGATTGCGGGCATTTATCTGCTGCGGGGTCTGGTCGGGCTGTACTGGGTCGCAGAGCCCGTCATGGGTAATAGCCCGATGTTCTGGCTTTGGAGTTCTCTAATCTGCCTGTCGCTGGGCGGGCTCCACGGTGTCGGCCTCTGGCAACTGAGCCGTGCGCGTGGACCCGCGCCAGCCTAACCGCCGGATGACTGGCGCGCTGCGCAAAGCACTTCCATGATGTGCACTCAAGCAGCCGCAAACCATGGGAGCACAGCCGATGAAACTGGGCGCGTTTTCAGTCAGCCTTGCCGTCAAGAACATCAAGGCATCGCTCGCGTTCTACCGCGAGCTGGGATTTGAGCCAGTCGCCGGAGAGATGGAACAAGGTTGGCTAATCCTCCGCAACGGCGAGCACACCATCGGCTTGTTCCAGGGCATGTTCGACGGCAACGTCCTGACGTTTAATCCGGGCTGGGATCAGCACTGCAACCCCGTTGAGAGTTTCGAGGACGTGCGCAGCATCCAGGCCCGACTCCAGGAAGCCGGCCTGACGCTCACAACCACAGCGGACCCGGAAGGACAGGGCCCAGCGCACATCGCCCTCACGGACCCGGACGGCAACGCCATCCTGATCGACCAACATATTCCCGCGCCCGGGCGGTGATCATGCGAATTGCCTCAAACACTCCTCTGCGCCAGCCACCCCACGACTACTGCCCGGCCGGCGCTGACCGCTGGTTTCAGATTCCCGATGGTCTGGATGCCGGCAAGCAGCTGTTCTACATCGACCACCAGACCCGTCCTGACAGTCCGGACCGCACGGTGCTGTTCGTGCACGGCAACCCGGAATGTTCCTACACCTACCGACGCTGCCGGGATGCCCTGATCGAATCTGGCGCAGCCCTGCGCATCGTCATTCCAGACCACATTGGCTTCGGGCTATCGGACCAGGCCGACTTCGAGATGGTCGACGTTCATCACGCCGCGAATCTGGCCCAGCTGATCCGCCACCTGGACCTGCAGGACATCACGCTGGTGGTCCACGACTGGGGCGGCCCGATCGGCATTGGCAGCTTCGCCGGCATGATGGACCGGGTCGAGCGCTTGGTTGTGCTGAACACGACCGTCTTCCCGATGCCGCCAGATGGCATTCGCTACAACAACTGGCCGGCGCGTTGGATGCCCTGGTCGGTGTTCCCTCGCCTGATGCCCGACGCCACCTGGGGTGGTGTCGCGGCCACGGTGTTGGAAGACGCCGATCCCCAACCCTTCATCCGCCTGGCGGCTCGCTCGGCACGCATGCAATGGCGTTTCGTACGGCGTGCCATTGAGCCGGGCACCGCGGGCCATGTCTTCTCGGAGCAGTTCCGCAGCCGGGCCAACGCCCGCAGCTCCCAACGCAATGTGTTGCAAACACCTTGCTGGGGCCATGGATACCGCTACACCGACGCCCGGCATGGCGTGCAGGACAATCACGCGTTCTACGCGACCCTCCAGCAGGCGCTGCCCGCCAACTGGGGACCGACCGGACGCAACATCCCGGTCTCCGGCCATTTCGGCGCCTGGGACCCCTGCGCCAAGCCCAGCGTCATCCAGCAATGGCGAGACGCCCTGCCACGGCTGGACGAGGACCTGCACCTCTATCCCGAGACAGGCCACTTCGTGGAGGAATCCAAGGGCGAGGCGATTGCCGCCTCCATCCTTGCGGACCGCAGCAGCGAAGCTCTATGAACGCGGTCGTGATGCGAGCCACGCCTAGCGTCGTCACCGGGTCCCGGTCGAGTCGACAAACGTCAACCTGGCTGGGCCATGTGCGCAACAGGGCACCAACCTGACTCCAGATCGATAGCGGGCCCTCGACCGCAGCGCTTGTCACCCTTCGACATGATTCGACATGGCGCTTCCGCAACGATCTGCTAGTTAGCGGAGTGAGAAAGACACGTCATCATGACCATCGAACAGGCCATTCGGCTCGCTGCAGAACAGGGTTGCGACATGTACTGGGAACCCACACGCAATCGCTGGGTCGTCAATCGAGTGCGGTCGAAGCAGAAACTCTTGAGTTATCGACACGGCAGCTCCGACTGATCGACCCGGAGACGTTTGTCGACGATTTTCTACCTCGTGCACTCTGAGACGGACACAGGGTCTACTCGTACTCGGTCACGATCACGCGAAACCCGATATCGGGATTCTCTCTCGCATTAGAGGACAGATAGCGATACTTCGGTTGTAAGTGCCGGGCAGGTGAGTTCCAGGACCCGCCAAGATGCAAAGGTTCATCGCATTGGAATCGGCTGGGTGCGGTCTTCACGTCGACTTGGGAATCCCCAACGTTCCGGCATCCGTCCACCCACTCCCAGACATTGCCCGCCGTGTCGTACAACCCATAGGGATTCGGGTCGAATGACGCGACCGGAGCCGGCTGGCGCCCATCCCATGTTGAGCCGCATTCCCGACAGGCTGCCCGACCGTCGCCGACGTCACGCCCCCACCAGTACTGGCTGCGTTCACCGCCACGCGCTGCGGCCTCCCACTCGAATTCGGTCGGCAGCCGAACCTGCGCCCCGGTCATCAATGACAACCAGTCTGCGTAGGCCGTGGCGAGCTTGTGCGTCACGTTGATCACCGGTTGTTGGCCGCGTCCCCAACCACTGTCATGGGGCAAAGGCTGCCCCGTGGCCCGAGCGAACGCATCGAACTGATCGAAAGTCACTTCCGTCCGGGCCATCCAGAGTCGTCGCGGCTTTCGGTAATCCAGGCGCTGCAACCCCTGATCCGAGTACTTGTTCCGTAAGGTTAGTTGGATTCTTGACAGGCTTTTGGAGACATCGACTAGCTCCACGCAAGCCGAGCAGGATCCCGCTGGCTCACCAAAACGCAGCCACTGCGACGGATCCGGTAAACCATCGGGGATGGTGGCCACCGAGGTCCGGACGGCCTCGACGGTCGGGTCGGCCATATCAGCGGGCGCCGCTGGAGCAGAGCCAGCCGGTAGCGCAGCCTGCGGCACGAAGGCCACCTGGCCGCTGTCCAGACGTACTCGCCACCACGGCACGGCGGTCACCGCACCCGTAATCGCCAGTCGATCGCCCACGTCGATGATCGCCAATTCCGGGTACTCAGCACCCGGCCCAGAGCGCGCGGAACTCTGTTCGGTGGCGGTGCCCTGCGCTTCGGTCGCTTCAATCTCGAAGTCCAGCACCGCGGTGGCGAGTCGCAGTGTGGCCAGCGAGGCAAACACACCATCAGGAAACGCCTGCAGATAAGCGTTGCAGCCGGCCGCCTCGCCTTGCGTGCAACCCGATGACTGCCAGTAAACCGTCTCCTGGTCCTGTGCCTTGGTCAGCGAGGATCGACTGGGCGGGGGCGGTAGAAACAGCCCGCCGCTAAGCGATGCGGCCGCTTCCGCAGCACCTGACCAGGCCAGACCCAGGCGGCCCCTGGTCCCTGCCACCCGAACGCCGAGCGGGGCCAACTTGCTTAGCAGAGCACCCAACGTTTTCGGATCACTGTCTAATGCCCGCGCCAATGCGTTGGGTAGGTCGCCGGAGTCCGCACCGGCATGGACCACCATGGCGACTGACGGCTCGTCAGGGATCGAAGCAACCGGTTCCAGTGCAAGTGATTCCGGTGGCGAAATGGCATTGACAATGACCACGCCAGTTTCCGCAGCTTGCTCGGCTGCTGCCGCGAAACTGGTCAGCCCGATGGTTTCGTACGGCAGCCGGGCTTTGCTGGCCAGGCTGGCCTGCTGAGGGACATACACCATGCCGCCATCGACCGCTCCGGCATAACCATCCAGGTACACCAGAACCTGGGCGGCACTGGCGCTCGCCTGCTTGAAGGCCTCCACGGCATCCAGTAGCTCCAAGAGCGGCGCATCGTGCACCGAGGTGACGGTAAACCCCTGTGTCTCCAATGCCGCCTCGACCGTCGCAACCTCCGACGACCGCTGCGGGAGCGTCTCGTAATCACTATTCGAAACCAAAAGCGCCACGCGGTCGCTGGCGCCAGCCACGCTCATCGCGAACAGCGTGACGACCAGTGCAAAGCCTTTCCCCATCCCCAATCTCCCCCTGCTGAACGCAGCCGCCCCTGACGAATCCCTGAAAGACTATGCCGCAGACGGCAGGCAAAAGCGTCCTGCAGATAGCGTATGGCGGCCTAGGCAGTCGTGACCGGGTAGATGTAGAGCCCGATGGCCTTGACGCCCTGCATACGATGCTTCCAGAGATAGCGCAGGCCAAAGTGGTCCTCGATGGCCCGGTAGGCTGTCGGGTCCAGTCCGACGTCGGCGCATAACAAATCAACGGTCGGTTGGGCGATGGTGATGCGCGTATCGAAATGATCCTTATTGGCCTCTTCGACACGGGAGGCATAGTTCGCTGCCGTTCCGAGAATGGTGTAGCGATCCCCATCTTCCTGACCGCCATCCGGCACCTTGACGTAGGCGAACTGCCCGGAGCAGATGCCAATCCCGAAATCCAGCCAGTCTGCGCGACGGCGAATACCCAGTGACTCGATGCGAGGATTGGAGAATTCACGCAAGCGCTGATGGACCTTGGCCGCCATGTCCTGGGCGGCGCTAAACGCCACCTGCGCATGCCGCGGTCCATCGACAGCGATCATGACGCCGTCGCCCAACACCTGGAACAGATAGCGATCGATATGCCCGGCATCGACGTGCACACGGATGATTGTTCGCCAGGTCGCGTACAGCTCGGTCATTTCACTGACGAGAAAGCTCAGCCGCTCCTCGTACTGCGTCTGACCTGAGGGCCCAACGCGGTCCTCGTCCGAGTTTCCGGCCATGCGCGAACACAACAAGGTGAAGTTGCGCATGTCCACAAAGAACACCGTGCCCTCACAGATTTCCATCGTGTCTCCCTTCCGGCCGGTTCACGGCCGACCTACTGGATAAAGCGCTGGTGCTCCGGGACGGTGCAACTGGCCACCTCCTGCGCCTGCAAGCCACCGTCGGTGACCCAGCATTGTTCGTAGATCGAGCAGTAACAGAGGCGCACATCGAACCGGCCTGCCGCACTGGCCTCGACCATCGCCGTGAGCAGCCTGGGGTCATCGATGCGCAGCGCTTCCACGGTTTGATTGGGGGACAACGTCCGGCCGGACACCTGAGATTGCAAGTAGCTCCGCTGCGGTGTACCCAAACGGTCGAACAAACCCGACCAGTCAGCCACCGGCTCGCCATCCAGGGCGACCTGTACGTGTCGGATCAGCGCCGGCCCCGTACCACGGTTGGCAACAACGTAGGTGAACTGGGCGCCGTCGAACCCCCGACCGGCTTCCAGCCGGGGCCACACGGCGGCGCGTGCGTAACTGCGATCGATCCATGCCGAGTAGGCGCCAATCGCCACGGTGAAGATGCTGACGACGAGGGCCGACAGCGCCACGATCATCTCGGGGTTTCGATGCCAGGAAGAAGAGGCCACGGCAGATCCGGATAGGCAGGCGACGATGCCCTCGGGATTCTATCCAGCCGGCGCCCCGCGCTCCACGCCGCTAGCAGGGCGCGCCCGGCGCGTGACGCCCATCGCGATCCGAGTACCACGCCCCCTTCCCATTGCTGGACAGGACATTCCCGCAAAGACGGGCCTGGGGCTCGTCCATGATCTTGAAGCCGAACTGGGCGTTGTGCATGACCCGATTGCCGATCGCGGTGTTATCGATGCCGTAACCCGACCGATCGCTGCCAAAACGAAAACCTGAACCGGCGTTGCCATACACCACGTTGTCGCGGAACAGGTTGCCGTTGCCCGCAGAATTAAAGCCAGCCGAGTTGGCGTCGAGCTGGCCGGTGCAGTGATTGGCGTACACCTCGTTGCCGGTGGTGCCTTCCTTCAGGTCCACGCATTCATTGCCACGCGTGGTCAACAGGTTGTGGTGTATGCGATTGCGGGTGGACACGTCGGGTCCATCCGTCGGGTTCTTGCCATCGTCCCATTGCTTGAACGAGGTGCCCACGTAGATGGCCTCTCCATTCTTGCTGGCAGCCGAGAAGGGAAAGTCGTGCATCCCGCAGTCGCTAATACTGTTGTAGGCGATCTCGCTATCGGTTACGAAATGGCGCAGCCGCAGACACTCACCGCCGGCGTGGGTGAGGATCATGCGTTCGATACGCACGCCCCGCAGCCCGCCCTTGCGCTCCTCGTTATGCACGAAGACCAGCTTGTCGCGAATGTTGTCCGGATCAGCAGGGTCACCATGGAGTCCGTCGACCGTGAAATCGCGCAGATGGATATAGCTGTGGCGAATCTGCACCACCCGCGCCCGGCCGGCACCTTTTACGGTGGCGGGTAACACCACCGCGTGGCGATTCTTCAGGTCATCGTCACGCAGACCGGCGATTGTGATGGGGGCTCCCGGCCGCCCGTCGCGCTGGGTCTCGATGTCCTGCTCGTACACCCCCGGCAGTAGATAAACGGTATCGCCCGGCTGCGCCCGCGCCAACGCGCGGTGAATGCTGCCCATCGGCGAACTGACCGAGCGGCCCTCGGCCTCAGGCGGCCCATCAGGGCTGACAAACCAATCGGCCGCGGATGCCGGCAGCACACAGGCCAGCACAATGGCTCCGGTTAGACATCGGATCATGCATCCTCCTGACGCCCCAGCCCGCCCGGGCCGTGACGCTTCCTGCGTCAAGTGTCAGGGGGGCGGCGGGAACAATGTGTATGGATAACGGACTGCGGCCGCGCCTTGAAGTTGCATCTCTGGCTACCTGCAACCCAGCCGTCACCAAACAGCGTTAAGCTCTCGCTAAACAAAAACCGCCTGCGTGTTTGCCACGCTAGGGGGCGTTCCCTTGATGGCCGGAACCTCACAATGAAGCAAATACCGTCTTGGCTGCTGACTGCAGCTGTCATCCTGCTCCACGGCTGTGCTGGGGGCGATCCCGAGCCGGCCGCCGTGACCAATGCACCACCTCGGGTTGCGGTGTTCGGGCCCGCCGAAGTCCTGGAGGGCGATGCCGTCACGCTGCGCGCCGAAGCCTCGGATATCGACGGTCGCATCGAGGCACTGACCTGGCAGGTGACCGGCGGTACGGCCAGCCCTGTCTCACCGGAGGCCGATGGAACGCTCTACCGCTTCACGGCGCCCGAGGTCCAGACACGCTCCAGTCTGCTCATCACGGCCGAGGCGATGGATGACGCCGGCGCCCTCGCCAGCAGCACGCTGGAATTGACCGTGTTGGATCGGTCGGATGCCACGCAGGCTCCCAACGTTTCGGCTGGCGACGACCAACAGGTGGAGGAAGGCGAATCGCTGGAACTTTTCGGCAACGCCACGGCGCAAGGTGGACGGTCGATTCGTCGACTGCGATGGGAGCAGGTCGCCGGCCCCACGGCCGTCGTGTCCGGGTCGTCCGACCAGAACCGACTGCTGATCACCGCGCCGCAGGTCGAAGCCACCGCCCGACTGACGTTTCGGTTCAGCGCGACCGACTCCAGCGGTTTCGAGGCCCAGGACAGCGTTGATGTCGAGGTCTTCGATGTGGTGGCCAATGCCTTGCCCGTGGTGGAAGCCGGAGACGATCAGACCGTTGATGCCCGCTCCACCGTCATGCTCAGTGGCAGCGCCAGCGATACGGACGGCAGTATCGTAAGCCTGCAATGGCAACCCCGGTTCGACCAGCCCGCCGTCACGCTGGAATCTACCGGGCCAGGTACCGCGACCTTTGTGGCCCCGACCGTCGCCGATCAAACCGCCTTGGTCTTTGCACTGGTTGCCACAGATGATGCCGGTGCCCAGGGTGAGGATCAGCTGACGGTCACCGTTCTGCCGGTGGCCAACTCCGCGCCCAGCGTGGACGAGGCCCTGGCCGACCCCAGCGTCGGCTACGCTGGCGATGACATCGTATTGTCCGCCAGCGTCAGCGACCCGGAATCCGACCCGATCACACTGAACTGGGAACAGTTGCCCGGCGAAGCGCCTGCCGTCGCCATTCGCGATGCCCAGAGCGCCCAGGCTGGGATCACCCTGCCTGCATTAGACGCGGAGACCCGGTTCCGCTTCCGCATCTCGGCCAGCGACGGTCTGGCCAGCGCCTCCCGCGACATCGAGTTGCCGGCCAACAGGCGCAGCGCCCCGCCCCCCGACCCGCTGAGTTGCCTGACCGACCCGTTGCAGGCTGGCTGCCCGCTTGGCCCAGCCGCTGATCTGCTCGACCCCGCCAACTTCGCACTTTGCACGGCAGGCCCGACCACGCCGGGTTGCCCCTTCTCCGAGCTCATCTTGACCGACCCCGATCTGCTGGACTGTCTCGGCAATCTGGACACCCAGGCCTGTGCCGATCTGCTGGGCAATCTCGTCGACCCCAGCTATCTGCTGGAGCGCTTGCCACCTGATGCCCCGGCGACAGCCTGCAATCCGTTGTATCAGGACGGTGGATTCGAGCATTACATTGGTGCCGTACACGAGCACACGGGCTACTCCGACGGCACCGTTAACACCCGCCCCGCAGACGTGTTTGCACAGGTTGCAGAGCGCGGATACGACTTTGCGATTAGCACCGAACACTCGGACAACACCCACCTGCCGTTAACGGTGACCGGTGACTGCGCCTCGGAGCAGCTGCTTGAATGCGTCATCGCCGATGATGACGACCCGCTGAATTCCTTTATCAAGTGGCAGGCCACGGCCGAGCAGGTGGCCGCGGCGACCACGCCCGATTTCACCGCCATTCGTGGATTCGAGTGGACGTCTGATCGCTTTGGGCACATCAACGTGCTGTTCTCCGAGCACGTCATCAACGCCAAGACCACCCCTGGCTACGCCGTGTCGATGGCCGACTTCTGGCAATGGCTGATGTACCCGGCGCAGTTTGGCGGAGGCGATGACGCGCTGATCAGCTTTAACCACCCCGGGCGAGAGGACGACATCGAGAGTTTCGTCCGCGAAATCGGCGGCAGCGACCCGGCCTACGCCTTCAACGGGTTTCGGCATGTCCCTGGCATGGATCAACGCGCGGTCGGCCTCGAAGTCTTCGGAAAGGGCTCCGAGTACGATTCCGGTGGGCCGGGTGGTTCCTGGCTCGCCCATGCCCTAGATCAGGGCTGGCACGTCGGCGCCGTGAGTTCCGAAGATCACCACGGCACCGACTGGGGCGCCAGCAGCTTGCCGAAAACCGTACTCATCGCCCGCTCACGCGACCGCCTCGATCTCAAGGAGGCATTGCTGGCACGGCGCATGTACGCCACGGCGCAGCACTACGGGGATTTGCGCGTCGACTTCCGCATCGACGGCGCGCCCATGGGGTCACGGCTACGGCGTCCGGCAGGTCGCCAGCTAGACTTGACGGCATCGGTCAGACGGGCCGGCACGCCCCTGCCGGCTACGATTGAACTGGTGACGAGGGGCAATACCGTGTTGGCGGTCGAGACCACGGCGCAGCTGAATACATCGGTGACCGTCGAGGACGCCGAGTCCTACATCTTCCTGCGAATCCGCGACGCCGAGAGCGGACAACCCATCGCCTTTTCCAGCCCGATCTGGATGCTGCCTGGCGAGACGCCACTGCCGGCCTGCGATGGCCCGCGCAGCTAGACACACGCCCGGCAACGGACAGGCTTAGCCGAACAGGTCCAGATCCTCGGCGTCCAGCGGATAAGCGCGAACGACGGCGTTGCCATCGACAGCCGCCAGGCGCCGGGCGGCGCGGTGGACGTGGGCAAACCGCAGGCGCAGGCCACCGTCGTCGGTGGCCCGCAACGTGGTCGGGTCGATGCGCCGCTCGGTGAAGTTGGCGTCGGTCCCACCGACGACTCGACCGCCCGCCACCCCGGCCCCAAACGCCATCAGGCTGGTGGCGTTCCAGTGATCCTTGCCGTTGCCGTCGTTATAGAACGGCGTGCGGCCGAAGTCCGAGCCGATCAATACGGTCGTGCGGTCCGCAATGCCGGCATCACGCAGGCTACGCCACAGGTGATGCACCCCATCGATCAGCACCGCCATGCGATAGGTGGCATCGCGATCATGGTTGCCGTGGGTATCAAAACCGCCGGTGGTCAGGTTGGCGCAGACGGCGACCTGCGCCTGGAACGCGGCAACGGCCAGCTCGGCCTGACCGCGTAGACCGCTGGAGACGTCACCGGGCAGAAATTCGATCAGGCGCGACAGACTGCTATCGCCGCCCTGCACCGTAAAGAGGGCATTGGCGGCCGCCCGTCGCATCGGCAATGCCGACTGCTGGGCCAGGCGCGCCATGCGATCCGCGCGGGCGCGGGCAATGGCCGCATCGACGGCATCGGGCAAAAAATATGTCTGCTCGTTGGCGAGATCGGCATTGTCGTTCGTGTTCGAGCGATTCGGATGCGACAGCTCCCGGAACACGCTGGTGCCCGACAGTCGCGTCGGCGCGATATGCCCGTTGGCATAGTCGTAGCCGCCATTACTGATGAACGCCAACGGACTGTCGGGCGCCTGGGCCTGGGCAATCAGCGCCGCCAACGCCGGCTGGTTCTGCGCTTCCGAGCCGCTCCAAACGGTGCGGGAGCCGGTGTCGTGATTGTTGGTCTCGGTGTCGATCCCGTTGATGACCAGCAACTCAGGCCCGACATCCTGAAAAAAGGCATCAAAACTGGTGATGGGGTTGTCGTCACGCAGGGTCGAGGTCGCCAACTCGGGATCGGGGAACGGCGCGTAGCGGAGATCCGTGCCACCGACGGTACCGATCTGGTCGGCACGATAGTGATTGACCGGGCCGCGGCCATCGGGCCGCTCCGCATGGCCCTTCGGATCGCAAAGACTGGTCGGATCCCAGCCCCCACCGGCATTGACGAACACGAAGTGGCGGTTGGGCGCAGACTGGGCGCGGGCTGTCGAACCCAGCGGGGCGATGGTCGCCAGGCCCGCAGAGCCCAGCAGCTGCAAGAGGTCGCGTCGATTCATGGTGCCGGCCTCATTCGTAGACGAAACGATAGTCAGTGAGCAGGTAGACCAGTGCCGCCTGCCAGGTCCGCAGCATGTACGTCGGGTCGCGGGTGATCTTGTCCTCGCTGGGCAGGTCCTCACCGGTGTCGGGATGCCGGGTCAGGTCACAGCTGTAGTTGATACGGTCGTCGTACTCCGACCGCCCCAGTGACTGCACCTCGACCATCAGGTTCAGCACCCGCTGGATCTCCTGATCCCCCGGGTCCAGCTGCAGACCCAGCAGCGACCAGAACAAATGCTGCAACGTCTGCTCCACCCGCGGGCGAACGATCGGATCGATGCTGCCCGCCTCGTCCAGCAGGCTGTCCTCATGATCGACGTGCAAGAACAACCGTCGTTGCTCCCGCGCCCTGAAAAAGTCGCGTGCGGTCACCGCACAGGCCATTTCATGCGCCATGCGCTGTTGCAGCGAGGCCATCAGCCCATTGGGCTCGACGATGCGGGTAATGACATTGTCCGAGTCGATGCCGCCGTAGAGAACCGCCAGACTGTCGCCGCGCCGACTGGTCAGGCGGGGGTGCCCCCAGCGCTCCCAGGCCAGTCCCAGCGTTGCCTCGATCTTCCGATGCAGCATTTCGGGTGTCAGCAGCCGCTCGCTGCCACTGTGCTGATGGACCGCAACCGTCGAGGCCGCATCGGACCGGATCGCATCCGCGCGAAAATAAGGGCCCAGCACGATCCCGCGTATCACCGGTTCGATGCGGTAGTCAGCGGCAATCAGGGCATCACGCAGCGCGTTGAAATGGACGGTCTGGGCCTGATAGGCCAGCCGTTCGGGGGCATCGGCAGGCACATCGGCCGCCGGCACCGGCAACGGCACCTGGCCGGTCAGCCCGCGGAACAGACGCTTGACCACCGACCGAGCGAATCGAGGGTCCTGCACCATGACCTCACCTAGCCACGCCACCGACCGGTCGACGTTGCCGGCCAGCGGCATGGCCGCGCCGTTAAAACCGCGGGCTTCCATGTCGGAATGCCAGCCACCATTCAGCCGGCTCGGCTGGTACTGCCCACGCGAATTCCAGTTTTGGAAAACCGCAGCCACGGGGTCCACCACCGTATGGCAAACCGAACAGGCGGGGTTGTCCAATGTGGGGGTGGCACTGTCCAGGTCCACCGCCTCACCGGGGCGCACCCCAGACAGCTGCAACACATCGGTATCCAGGAACAGGGCGTGCACCATGCGCGACCGGTGGCGGTTGCGATTCGTCTCGGTGGTCGGGAACCGATTCAGGAACATGGCCGAGGTCAGCACACCGGCATGCGGAATCTCACCGTAGTCGGCATTGGCGATGCGGATCGGCCGGTAATCATCAGGGTCGTAGGGATACTCGGGGAACGGCGGCTCCGGCAGCCGGCGCCAGGCCTGCTGATGCTCCGCACCGTAGGCACGCGCCGAGTAGTAGTTCGCGACCATATAGTCGGCGGTCAGCAGTTCGGTCACCGGCCGGTGGTTGCGCACGATGTACTCGACCAGACGCAGCGCCTCCTGGGCCACGGCGTCGTTGGTCTGGGCCTTGAGATAGTCGAACAAGGCCCGCTGGTCGCTGTCTTCGGTGTCCAGACCCAGGTCCCGATACCAGCGACGTTGTGGAAAATCGCTGGCCCGCAACAGGTTCACGGCGTTCTCGCCGCCCAGGTATTTGTTTTGCAGCAGGTCGTCGTTGTAGATCTCGATCAGCCGCTGGTAGAACGCATCCTCACGCATGAGCACGTCGAGCACCTGGACCAACTCGGCCTCACCGCCCGTCTCGACATTGTGAATCTCAGCGGCGGTCGGCAGACGACCGGCCAGATTCAGGGTGGCCTTGCGTAGGGTGACCACCGGGTCGGCCGGTACGATTTCCGCCAGCACCGCCTTCGCGGCGGTATCGTCGAATGCGGTATTGAACGCGGCGAGAACGTACTCCGCCGTGTTCGTGGCGCAGGCGTCCCCGCACAGCGCAGGATCGGCCAGCGGCATGGTGTTGCCGATCCGGCTGGCAAGCGAGTCCACGCTGCCACAGGTCGCACAGCCCACCAGTGTGGGCCCGGACGGCGTGCCCTGTCCGTCGCCGCCATGACAGGATGCGCATTGGGCAAGGTATTGATCACGTCCCGCCAGGTTCAGCGGCACATCCTCGCCACCCCCACCGGCACCTGCTCCGGGGGCCGTTGCCCCATCGCCCCCGCTGTAGTCGCCTGAGCAGGCCACCATGAACACGCTGCCCAGTAGCAGCGCGAATAACACTCGCATCATCCCGCTCCCTTCGCGTCAGGATGCCCCAGATGGCGACCAGCATGCGGGTTTAATGCCAATCGCTGCACATGCGCCCGACCGCTGCCGCACAACACAGGACCGGCGGCACCGCAGACCCGTTCAGTTGAACAGCAGGCAGCCTGTGACTTCGAGGTGCCAAGCCTGGTCACAAACTGCGAACCCGTGTCGCCTCATTGCCTCACTGCGGGCACAAAAAAGCCGGGCGCTGATGACTCAGCGCCCGGCTGGTTGGCTATCAGGCGTTAAATGTTGAAACGCGACTGCGAGAATCGACGCCCGGTGAACAGCAGGCTCATCAGCAACAAGACCCCGAGCACGCCCAGACCCAGACTGCCGCTGGACCCGGTCGGCGCGACGCGGTCCCCGCCGTCACTGCCGCCATCGCCACCGCCCTGGCTGGCTTCGCAGACGAACGGTGTGAAGTCCTCCACCACGCCGACATGATCGGCGCTGTCACGCGATGGTGACACGGCGAACAGGCCAGCGCCGCGCTCGGCAAAGCCATTGGAGCAGGCTTCGAAGTCCTGGTAGTCGTTGGCGAGGACCACCGACAACACGGCATCACGGGCTTCTGTGTACGTCGCGTTGGCCGGCGTCATTTTGAAGCCGCCGATGATGTAGTCCTTCATCCGGGACTGGGCTTCGTCGAAGCTGTGTCGCGGGTCGTTGATCAGACCGGCGTAGCAGTTCCACATCATGTTGGCCCAGATTTCCCCCGAGCTGTGCACGGCCGAGTTCGTGGCCCCATCGCCACCATCCGGCGTCGGCTCACCATCGGCAATGTGCTTAAAGGTGAAGGCATTACGCGAGAACTCAGTCGAGTACGGCGCACGACGGATTCCCGACCAGAAGTTGTGCGTCACATAGCCGGCCAGTGAATAGGCACCGGAATAGTTCTCGTTGAACGGCGCGTTGGCATCATCCGCCCGGGCCGACAGCATGAAGGCATTGATGTCGCCCCAGCCCTCGGACATGGCGCGAGCCTGCTGGTTGCTGGAGTCGGTCAGCCGGTGATGCACGTAGTGGAACAGCTCATGCGCGATGATCTGGTTGTCCAGCGTGCCGTCGGAGTCGATGGATTCCTCGCGGTTGACACGCATGGTCACCTCGCCGGCCGCCAGATTGTCCTTGATGATTTGGCCATCGGCCTTGCTGATCATCACCGAGGGGATCTGATAGAGCGGATCCGTCGGACTGGTCGGCACCGGCACGATCGGTACATCGCCGTTCCCCATGGTGATCGGAGCCGTGTCCACATTGTTGACCACGACCATGGCCGAAGCGCCCGAGACCAGTGCGAACTGCGCCTTGGTCGTGAACGCACAGCCACCGCGATCGACCAGGGCGATGTTGCCCGCCAGGCTCGGCTGGGGCACGCCCGGCGTGCTGACCAGGCCCAGCAGGGGATCGGTCAGGCCGCAGCCATCGGTATCGGAATCACCCACGCCATCGCTAACCGGGACGACCGTGCCGGTTACATCGAAGGTCGATGGCCCGAAGGAAGCGCCGGTGAAGTTGAACGACTCCAGTTCCTCCGGCGTCAGCTGCTTGACCTCGCCGTTGAGTTCGCCATCGAACAGGTACTGCTGCATGGTCGGCGACGAACCGTCAGCCGGCGTTGCCATGTTGGCATTGTTACGGCCAGAGGCATCCTGGCCCTGGGCCAGGATCGGGTCACCCTCGGCCCCGCCCCGTCCGTAGTTGACCATCTGCGCATTGCCCGACTGCTCATCGAAGCCATGGTCGTACCACCAGTCGTGCATCCAGTTGACCATGTAGAACATGTTGACGATGGCACCGTACTGGGCTTCCTGCTCGCTGGGGTCGCCATCGGGTGTCACCGTGTAGTCGAATGTCCGCTCACCGTTAGTCGGTGCGTAGATATCCGGCGTGTCCTGGGTGATCTCGGTGCAGATGTTCAGCGGGTTGGAAATGATGCCCGACACCGGCGTATCGACCGCATCGATACAGGCCTCGACGTTATTGCCAATGGTCTGGGTGGCGTCTTCCGTCAGCCACGGATCACCCGTGCTAATGGGACCGGACTCCAGCGTCACCAGCACATCGGATGCCGGGATGCGCGGGACCTCGACATCGGGCCCGGCACCTTGGAAGGGTGTCTGCTCGTTGCCAAGCGGGGAGTCAAAGGGCGTGAAGGGCGCCACCGTGTCCGCAAACACGCGGTAGGTGAACGTGGCATCGCTCACCAGGTTCTTGCGATGCAGAATTTCGCCGGTCTGCGCCGAGACCACAAAGGCAAACGCGCTCAGCGCACCACCGGAACGGGTGCGGCTGAACAGTTCGACATAGAACGCCGGTTCCAGCGTGTTGGCCCGCGGGTAGTACATGGACCGCACGCGGGGACGTCGTTCCAGCGCATGCGAACCCGACAGGGCGGGCAGCGAGAACCAGGTGTACTCGCCGTCGATCTCCTCGGGCACAAGATCCAGGACGTTTATCACGCCACCCAACGTGCCCCAGGCCGCGGCAATCGCCTGGGCCGCCGAGCGCGTGGTGCTGTGATTGGCGACCTCGACCGGATCGAACGCGGTCGCGAAGTAACCCGACACCGCCACCGGATCCAGATTGCGGTCCAGCAGCACATTGATATAGCGCTGGAAGACTTCCAGGCCTCCCACCCGCTGGCGGAAACGTACGACAGCCGGGCCCGCTCCGTTAAAGCCGGCGAAGCTGACCTCGGCTTCATCGATGAGCGCATCCGTCAGATTGAGCAGCTTGGACTCGTGCCGTAGATGCGCACGCGCCTTGGCGATCATGATGTCTCGGTCGCTGGCAAGCGCGCCCACAGAGGCGCTGGGCGCATTGGCTTCGGCCCACAGGAACGTCGGCACGCCCAACTGACGATCAAACTGGGCGTGCTGCAGCCGACCCGCAAATCCCGTGGTCGGCACGGCGGATAGACTGGTGGCGTCCTCGGCCAGGAACTTGTCGAAGTTGCGGATGCGCAAGGTTTCCGGACCGGTGGCACCGCTGGAGGCGGGCACGGGTGATGCCGCCGCAATGGCCTTGGTCGGCGCTGCGACGCAGGCCGCCTCACCCTCGACGGTGAGCGTCAGGCTCGCGGTGTAATCTGTCGTCGCACTGGCGAAAAAGGGGCAGACGACCGCCGTCAGCGTCCCTGCCGCGGGGTCGACCACGCGAACGTTCTCCTCCGGCGACCCGCCATCGCTGGATCCCAACGCCGCGCCATCTTGGAAGACGGTCAGGACCAGATCGGGGTCGGTGACGATGCCGACATTGGTGCCCACCGGCCACTCGATATGAAAGTCCGCGATGAGCGAGCGACCATCGTAGTAGTCGTCAGGCAGGGCCAGGACGATGTCATGTGAATCGTCGGTCCCCTGGGTACAGGCATTGGTGGCCGCACCGCTGGCTCCCGCCAGGGCGGTGCCGGTCCATTCGACCACCAGCGTGTCGCCGATGTTGGTGGGCGCGGTCACGTCCTGTGACGGCGGTTCCGAAGCCTGCGCTACTGGCACAGACATGAGCAGGGCGGCACTGGCAGACAGCACCGCCGCGAAAGGACGAATAGCGAACCCCATGACCAAGTTCTCCGTGCAGCCACACTGTCGGCCTGGCCGACTGGCTGCGGTTTTGTGAAGGATGATGTTGTCGGTTCCGGCGCAAGATTCCGGAACGCCGCCCGATGCGATGTCAGGCGTTCACCGATAACTTTACGATTTGGTTACACGCAAAGATACCGCCAAGCTCGCCGTTTACCCCGACAAATCAGCCGGTTGGCAGAAGATTCCCACAACCGGCCAAGTGGAGGCGGATTCAACAGGCTTCACCCCAGGCTGGCGGCTCGGTTACGCTGCCACCATCGCTCCCTGCGGAATTCACCTATGTCATCGCGCTGGCTTGTTGCGCCCCTGGTCACTTTGTTGCTGGCTGCCTGCGGCAGTTCCACGGACCCACAGGACACAGAACGGACGCCGTTCGCATCCACCTATCAGCCCCTGCCGTCAAAGACGACATTGATAGAAAACGCCACCGTGCTGACCGGCACCGGCGAGCGCATCGACGGCGGCAGTGTGCTGCTGCGCGATGGCCGGATTGCCGACATCGGCACCCGGGTGTCCGCCCCGCGCGATGCAGTCCGCATCGATGCCGAGGGACGCTGGGTGACCCCCGGTTTAATCGACGCGCACTCGCACCTGGGCGTCTATCCCTCGCCGTCGGTTGGTCCACATTTCGACGGCAATGAGATCACCGGCAACAACACCGCCGGCGTCTGGGCCGAGCACGCCGTGTGGCCGCAAGACCCAGGGTTTGATACCGCGCTGGCCGGCGGTGTGACATCCATGCTCATCCTCCCAGGCTCGGCCAATCTGTTCGGTGGCCGCGGCGTCACCCTCAAGAATGTCCCCGCCGTGACCTATCAGGCCATGAAGTTCCCGGGGGCACCCCACGCCCTGAAAATGGCCTGCGGAGAAAACCCCAAACGCGTCTACGGCCCAGGCCGCCAAACCCCATATACCCGCATGGGCAATGTCTATGGCTATCGATCGGCATGGATCGAGGCCGAGGCCTATCGTCAGGAATGGGACGACTGGTTGGCCCTCGGCGAGGAGGCCGACCCGGCCGACAAACCACAGCGTGACCTGAAACTGGAAACATTGGCTGGCGTGCTGCGCGGCGACATTCTGGTCCACAACCACTGCTACCGCGGTGACGAGATGGCCACGATGCTCGAGATCGCCGACGAGTTTGGCTACAAGATCACCGCCTTCCACCATGCAGTCGAGGCCTACAAGATCGCGGACCTGCTGGCCGAGCGCGAAGTCTGTGCGGCCCTGTGGGCGGACTGGTGGGGCTTCAAGATGGAAGCCTTCGACGGCATTCGCGAGAACATCGCCATGGTCGATGCGCCAGCCAAGGGCTGTGCGATCGTGCACTCGGATGACGAATACGGCATCCAGCGCCTGAATCAGGAGGCGGCCAAGGCCATGGCGGCCGGCAACCGCGCCGGCCTGGACATCGCACCGGAGCAGGCCATCCGATGGGTCACGGCGAATCCCGCCAAGGCCCTGGGCATCTTGGATCGTACCGGCACGCTCGAGGCCGGCAAGATGGCCGATGTGGTCATCTGGTCTGGCGACCCCTTCTCGGTCTATACCCTGGCCGACCAGGTCTTTATCGATGGCGCCCGTGTCTACGACCGGCATGACCCCAGCCGCCAACCACAGCGGGACTTCAAACTCGGCATTCTGGAGGTGAACTCGTGAGCCGCACCCACTTGCATATCGCACTGGCCTGCGCCTCCGGTCTGGCCCTGGGTAGCGCCAGCGCCGCCGAGCCTCTGGCCATTGCCGGAGCAACCGTGCACAGCCTGGGCGAAGCCGGCACCCTGGACCGGGCCACCGTGCTAATCCGCGACGGCAAGATTGCCGCTCTTGGACCCAAGCTAGCCGTCAGCGATGACACCCACCGCATCGAGGGCAAAGGCAAAGTCGTAACCCCTGGGCTATTCGATGCGCTGTCCGACCTGGGCACCGAAGAGGTGGAACTCGTCGCCGGAACCGTCGACTCCGCGGCGGAAAGCGCCCACCTCGGGGCTGCCTTCGACATCACCGGCGCCATTAATCCGCGGTCCACGTTGTTTCCGATTAACCGCATTGAAGGCGTCACCCGCGCAATGGTGGCCCCATCCAGTCCCTCCGCCTGGCTCAGCACACCTGACGGCAGCCTGTTCGCCGGCCGGGGAAGCATCGTGCATCTGGCCGCCGCGCGTGACGTGGTGCTCAAGCCACGTGCCGCACTGTTCGTCACTCTGGGCGAGCACGGGGCCGATTTTGCCGGTGGGTCCCGCGCGGGCACGCTCGGACAATTACGCGAGGCCCTGGAGGACGCCCAGGCCTGGGCGGCTCTCCCCGAGTCCCAGCAGGCCGTGGCCAATCCCGGATACGCGGTGCGACGCCCGGCTCGCGAAGTGCTGCAACAGGCACTCTCTGGCGACTTGCCCGTGGTCGCGCGGGTTGATCGCGCCTCCGACATTCAGGCTGTACTGGACCTCGGTGAAGCCTTCGGCCTACGCCTGATTATTGCCGGCGGCACCGAAGCCTGGATGCTGGCAGATGCGCTGGCGAATGCGTCGGTCCCGGTGATTCTCGATCCAACAGCCAACCTCCCGGCCAATTTCGAGCAGTTGGGTGCGCGAGCCGATGCCGCCGCCATTCTGCACCGGGCCGGCGTGCTCATCGCCATCACCCAGGATGGCGAGTCACATCAGTCACGGAACATCCGGCAGCTGGCAGGCAACGCCGTGGCGCATGGCCTGGATTGGGATGCGGCCCTGGCGGCCATTACGGTGAACCCGGCGAAGATTTACGGCCTGCAGCATGCGCAAGCGGGCGTCATGCCCGGTCAGCGAGCTCATGTCGTGGTCTGGTCAGGCGACCCGCTGGAGCTGACCACCGCGGCGGAGGCCGTCATCATCGAGGGGCGCCTTCAATCGATGACCAGCCGGCAGACCCTGCTGCGTGATCGCTACCTCAAGACCGACGACCCATGGCCGCCGGCCTACCGACAACCGTCCTCACCGTAGCGGACGTGCGGCGGGCGGAGTTGAACGCACTCTTCTCGCCGCACGGTCTCACGCTCATTGAAGTCCCTGCGGATGACCCCATCCCGGGCAGCTACTGGGGGGACGAGGAAGCCGGTCTGATTGACGACCGGCTCTACCTGCGAGCCGATACGCCGATCCACTCGGTACTGCACGAAGGTGGGCACTGGCTGTGCGCACAAGCCCGCGGCCGGAGACACCTGCACACCGACGCTGCCAGCGACGATGCAGAGGAGAACGCGGTCTGCTATCTGCAGATCTTGCTGGCTGACCGCATCACCGGATTCGGACGCCGGCGTGCCTGGGCGGACATGGATGCCTGGGGCTACAGTTTTCGTTTGGGCTCGGCCCAGGCCTGGTTCGAGCAGGACGCCGATGATGCCCTGGCTTGGCTCCAAACCCACGCCGCACACCTGCTCGACGGCACCAGCCCCCCGACATAAAAAACGCCCCGCCAGATCATCCTGGCGGGGCGTTGTCAGGCAGCCGGACCTGCGGCAAGCACGCCGCAGGTCCGCATCAGCGGGGACTAGCCGCGGCGGCGGGCCAAACCGAAGCCCAGCAGCGGCAGCAGCAACAAACCGCCCAGGGCACCTGAGCCGCCACCCGTGGAAGCCGCCGGCTGGCTGGGCGTACCGGGGTTGCTGCCCGTCCCGCCCACGCTCACCGTCGCCTTGGCCGTCGCGGTGGATTCGTCA
>NZ_QEQK01000013.1 GCF_003151135.1 Abyssibacter profundi | reverse complement strand
CAACGCAGTCTGGCCTGTTTGCAGGCGCAATCCAGACGGAACGGGCCGGTTTTCCCGCGATCCTGCGTTGCGAAGCGCGTCCATGCGCTTCGCCCTTCGGGCCGGCCTGCGGCCGTCCGAATACGTTCCCAACGCATTCGTGTCGTTCACTGACTTGGAATAACCAAGCGGCACTCACTCCGCCTGGGCTCGCGTGAAAACTGGCTCCGTCTTGGGGGTGCTAATAGTTCAGTGTTTCCCTAGTACTCCCCCACCGTCACGATTTTGAGCGCATTCGTGCCGCCGGGCCCGGTGAAGTCGCCCTTGGTGATGAGCACGCGATCCCCGTCGGCCACCAGATCGCGGTCGCGCAGGCAGTTGATGGCTTCGCGGATGGGCTTGAGCGAGGAGTCCAGATGCGTGGCGTCGAAGTGGATGGGGTAGACGCCTCGGCATAAACACATGCGCTGACGCGTGGAGGCAAACCGGGTCATCGCGAAGATGGGGATGCCGATGTCCTGTCGCGACATCATTCTTGCGGTCGCACCGGACTCGGTCAGCGAAATAATGGCCTGGGCGTGCATGTGGCGGGCGGTATACATGGTCGCCATGGCAATGGCTTCGTCGGTGCGGGCGAAGTGGTCCGCCTTCTTCGACCGTTTGCGCCGCGAGACCAGGTGCTTCTCGGCGCCAAGGCAGACACGCACCATCGCATCGACCGCTTTGACCGGATACTTGCCGGCCGCCGTCTCCGCCGACAGCATCACGGCATCGGTGCCGTCCATAACGGCATTGGCCACGTCCAGCACCTCCGCCCGGGTGGGGATGGGCTGGTGGACCATGGATTCCATCATCTGCGTGGCGGTGATCACCACGCGGTTCATCTCGCGGGCCAGGGCGATGATGCGCTTCTGTACGGCCGGTAGTTCGGCGTCACCAATCTCGACGCCCAGATCGCCGCGCGCCACCATGACGCCATCGGAGGCCTCGACAATGGGTTCGAGGTCATCCAGCGCCTCGGCCCGTTCGATCTTGGCGATGAGATGCGCGTCCAGCCCGTGGGATTCACAGAGGTCGCGCGCGGCCTGCATGTCGGCCGCCGTGCGCGGAAACGAGACGGCCACGAAATCGGCGCCGATTTCGGCGGCCAGTTTGACGTCTTCGCGGTCCTTGTCGGTGAGCGCTTCGGCTGACAATCCTCCGCCCAGACGGTTGATGCCCTTGCGATCGGACAGCCGCCCGCCGGAGACCACACGGCAGTGCACGGCCGAGCCGTCGATGGTCTCGACCTCCAAGCGGATGGCGCCGTCGTTTAGCAGCAGCACATCGCCGGCCTGCACGTCGGTGGTGAGCGCCGGATAGCTAATGCCGACACGTTCCACGGTTCCCGCCTTGTGATCCAGCGCCGTGTCCAGCGTGAACCGGGCCCCATCTTCAAGTTGCACCGGTCCGTCGGCGAAGCCTTCAATGCGGATCTTGGGGCCTTGCAAGTCGACCAGGATGGCGACCTCCCGGCCCGTGTCCTCGGCAGCCTTGCGCACGGCGTCGATACGCCGGCGGTGCTCCTCATGCGTGGCATGCGAGAAATTTACCCGCGCAACATTCATCCCGGCGAGGACGAGATCCCGAATGGTTCCGGCGCCGTCGGTTGCGGGCCCCAGGGTGGCGACAATTTTGGTGCGTCTTCGCATGCTTGCTCCTGCAGTCGAGATCGGGCGCGGCACGAACCGGCGTTATACCCGGGCCGCATGACCGCCCCGTTGCGTTCGCTAGGCTCGTACGCCCAGCTGTTCGAGCAGGGCCTGCGACCCGATCTGCGGTGAGGCCTGTGCCTGCTCGGCGGCGTGGATTAACCGGCAGACCGCGGCGTTGACGGGCGCCTGGCGTCCGATGCTCTCGGCCAGCCGTACGATCTCGCCGTTGAGATAGTCGATCTCCGTTTTACGGCCCCGCGTCAGGTCTTCCCACATGGAGGACCGCGCCTGGGGGTCTACCTTGACCATGCCGGCTGCGACCCGACGAAACAACCAGTCGGGCGCGACGAGAATCTTGGGCATGAGCGTCGGCAGCATCTTGCCGGAGCGTTTCACGGCGAAGCCGGCGGCGGTGATCAGGGCCAGGGCTTCGCGTTGTGCGGCGGCGGTCGCCCGACGGTAGTCACGGTCGGCCAGCTGTTCCTGCAAGGGCAGACCGGAGAGCGCATTGGTGGCGTTGTTGAGATTGACCACCAGCTTGCCCCACTGCACGGCATCGATGTCCTCATCGAGCACCATGGGCAGCTCGGCCTGCTTGAACGCTTCGCCCACCGCACGCGCTACATGGTCCAGCGGCTCGCCCGTCTCCACCACCAGTGATCCGCTGGTGCCCTGGTGAAAATGAGCCGCGTCGGTCCAGATCACGTTGTAGGGCACCATGCCGGCCAGGACATGCATGCCGGGCAGGCGCTCACGCAGCACGGCCGGGTTGCGGACACCGTTCTGGAAGCTGACCACTGTGGTTCCGTTATTGAGATGCGGCGCCAGGGAGCGCGCCATGGGTTCGGTATCGTGACTTTTGGTGGTGACGAGGACCAGATCACAGCCCGCCAGGGCCGCTGGATCGGTGGTGATCTCCAGCGCGTCGGCACCCACGGTCTGGTCGAATCCGTCCAGCGCCGTCAGTCGTAGGCCCTGGTCTGCGACGGCATCGGCCAGGCGCTGTCGACCCAACAACACGACGCGATGCCCGGCGGCCGCCAGCCGGCCTCCCAGATAAGCCCCGATGCTGCCGGCACCGGCAACGCCGATCGTGACCGGATTTCTCATGTTCGTCCCTCTCGCATGGCATGCAATGTCTTGGCGTGATCCAGCCGCAGGCGACGTCTGACCTCCGCCTCGCGGAAACGCTGGGCCTCGATGTCGGATTCCGGCTGGACCGGGGGCACGTCGATAGCACGGTTATGCTCGTCCAGCGCAACAAACGTCAGATAGGCCGAGACGATGTGCCGGGTCTCACCGGTGTAGCTGTTCTCGGCAATCACCCGGGCGCCGATCTCCATCGACGTGCGCCAGGCGCGGTTGACCGACGCCGAGTAGATCAGGGTATCGCCCTCGGCGGCGGGCGACAGGAAGTGCATGGCATCGACGGAGACCGTGACACAGACACGACCGCTGTGACGTTCGGCAACCACCAGTGCGAGACGGTCGATGGTCGACATAACCAGACCGCCGAAAACGGTCCGGTGGGCATTCATGTCGTTCGGAAAAACCTTGTAGACATGACCGCGAATCGCGGAAGCAGACACCGGGCGTGGGGCAAGTGTCGCCTGTGACACGACGGCGCTCCTGAACAAATCAGGCCCCGAGCATAACGAAGCCGGCGACTGCCCGCCGCCGGCTGTGGTGTGACACCCGCGCCTGCCTCGGCCCCATCAGCCAAGGCAGGGCACCGAGGTTAGTCGCAGAGAGGCAGCAACCCGCAGAGCAGGGCAGACAACCCACCGGTCACCGGCGTGAGCACGGCCACAAGCACCGTGTAGAGCACGTCGACCGCCATCGGCAGCACGCCTTGTTCGGCGAGCAGGGCGTCCAGTTCGTCGGCCAGATCCGAGATGAGTGCGGCCAGATCCGGCTCCCCATTGGCGAGGTCCTCCAGGGTCGCCGCAAGCAACGGCAGGATGTTCTCCAGGCCCAGCAGCATATTCTCGACCGAACCCAGCATGGCCGTATCCGGGAACCCGGTGGCCGGGTCGCTAAACCCGTCGATCATGCCGGCTGTTTGGGTGAGCGTCGGCGTCAGCACCGCAAGCGCGGTCGCCAAACCCTGACGGGCCTCTGGCGACAGCTCGAACGCCTGGGTGTCCATGGCCGCCAGCTCCTGCGCCACCCGGCGCAGCTGAGCGGTCAGGGCGCTCACGTCGCTAATTGCTGCCGGATCGGCCAGCCATGCGTCCAGCTCCGATAACGCAGCCAGTGCCGCCTGCGTCTGCTTCTGGCCGGCCTCTGGCGCCAGCGACTGCAAGCCGGCGATCAGCAATGCCACCGTATCGCGGGTGTGGACGAAGACCTCAGCCCCGGCGTCTGCAAGCAGGGTCTGGAACACCGCCGGGTCGGCCTCCCCGGCGGAGACGAAATCGCCGGCCGCCAGCAGCGCCTCCAACAATTCATCGGGCGCATCCAACAACGTGATGACAGCCAGGCTCACCGCAGTGACCAGTTCACGACCCGCCGCGTCGGGCAGGCGAGTGGACAGGCCGTCGATGAGCAGCTGGTCAAGCGTGACCTGCAGCTGATCCAGCGGTTCGCCCCCCAGCAGTGGATCGATATCGACGGCGGGCTCATCAGCCACCGGCAGCGGCGTGGAGTCGGTGGTCTCACCCTCACTGCCCGAACAGCCGGCGAGTCCGATGGTCAGCGCAAGGCCGCAGCCGAGCAGTCCGTGACGAATCATTGCGTTCATGGTGAGCCTCCAAGCTCCAGTCTGTGCGTTCAGTTGGTGCTGAAAGTGTCGGCCTATCGGCTTCACATTCCCTTCACTAGACTGACGGGCGGTGGCAATTTGGCGCCCAGCCGTGAAGTCAGGATCACGACGGGACGCCAGGCCCACCAGGCTGGGATTTCTAGCCCTCGTCGCAGAGGGGCAAGACCCCGCAAAGCAGCGGTGACAAGCGGCCCGTCAGCGGACCCAGCACGGCGATCAACGGGCTGATCAGCCCACTCACGCGGTGGAGCACACCCTCGGTATCGAGTAAGCCGGACAGCGTGCCCACCAGTCCCAGCGTGGCCGTGACCGGGTCGAATCCCAGACGCTCCGGCAGCGCGGCCACAATGCTCTCCAGGTCGGGCGCCGCCTCGAGCAGACCTGACAACAAGCCTTCGATGGGTTGCAACAACGCCTGGGCCGGCGAATCGGCATCCGACAAGCCGGCCAGCAAGCCGGTGACCTGACCCAAACTACCGGTCACCATGTCCAGTGCGGTGTCCACCGCAGCCTGGCCTGATTCCGGAATCGCCAGATCAGCGGCATCGAGCAGCTCCAGGGCGTCCACGGCGCCCGCCAGGGGCTCGAGCACGGTGGATAGGTCCGCGACCGCGGCCGGATCGTTGAGCAGGTCTGACAGGGCGACCAGTTCTCCCGCCAGCTCGCTCACCGGATCACCAGCCCCGGACCCCGAGGCGTCGAGCAACACGCCGGCCAGGTCGAATACGGCGCCCTGCACATGCGCAATCATCTCCTGGCCCGTGTCGGTGAGCAGCATCTGGTAGACCGCGGGATCGGCTTCGCCCTCGGTTAACAAGGTGCCGGACAGCAGCAAGGCCTCCAGCAATTCGTCAGGCGCCTCCACCAGTGTGAGCAGCACATCGGACAGCTTGCTCAGCACCCGGCCGCCCGCGTCGCTGGGCAGATTCGCGGCAATCTGTTCGGCCAGCAGGGTATCGAGAGCGATTTGCAGCTGATCCAGCGGCTCCCCGCCAATCAGCGTGTCCAGCGAATCTTGCACCGGGACCGCGGTGGGGCTGGATTCGCCCCCTCCCGAAGAGCAGCCTGCGGTTGCAATCGCGGCCGCAAGGCCCAGGGTCACGCCTGCGCGGCGAATCGAGGTGAGCACTGTCATGGCGAGTCTCCGTCCGAACCGGACTGTTGTGGTTATGGCACACCAGTCTGGAAGACGCGGAGATCGCTGTCCGTCGGCCCGGAGCCGATCCGGCTGTTAGTGAAGACTGAACGAAGTGTCAGCCCAGGCCTACAAACGCCCCGCCAGCAGGTCGTCGATGATCGAGGCAAGCCTGGCGCCCTGGTCCTCTTGCACGAAGTGACCGCCCGGTATTCGCTGGTGGCTCAGCCGCCGGGCACCCGGGACATGCGCATGCCAGGCGCGGTCGCCGCCACGGGTGATGGGATCACCGGTCGAAAAGCAGGTCAGGAAGGGCTTGGTCCACTCGCCCAGCGCCGCCCAGGCCTGGCGGTTGGCTGCCGCGGCAGGGTCGTCCGGCGTGGTCGGGACCAGCGAGGGCAGCAGACGCGCTGCGGTCTTGAAGCTGCGATCCGGAAACGGTGCGTCATAGGCAGCTCGCTCGGCCGGGCTGAGCCGGCGGCGCGTCCCCGAGGCCACGATGCGACCGATGGGAAACACCGGTGAATGGCGCGCAAAGCGCTGCCAGGCCCGAAACGCCGGCGGCATGGACTGATCGCCCGTTGGCAGGCCGCCATTGGACAGCACGATGGCGCGAAAGCGATCCGCCTGCTCGGCGGCCAGTCGCAAGCCGATGAGCGAGCCCCAGTCCTGACAGAACAGGGCGAGGTCGCCAAGATCCAGTTGCACCAGCCAGTCGGTCATCCAACCGACCTGGGCTGCGTAGCTGTAATCCGTCGCAGCCGATGGCTTGTCCGAGCGCCCGAATCCGATCAGGTCTGGGGCCAGCACCCGGTGTCCCGCGGCAACCAATGGCGGAATCATGAAGCGGTAGAGGTAGCTCCAGGTCGGTTCACCGTGGAGCAGCAGCACAGGCGCCGCATCGCGCGGCCCTTCGTCCAGGTAATGCAGGCGCAGGCCTGCCACCTGGGCGTACTGCGGTTGAAACGGGAAGTCGGGCAGCGCATCGAAGCGCTCTTCTGGGGTGCGCAGAATGTCCATGAGGGACCGTAGCCTGGGTCGTGATCAGCAGTGTGAACTACCCGCCTGTGCCAGGCCATGTGTCCGACCCGGAGCAACGCCGCTGCGACTACCCGACACAGCGGTTTCGCCCGGACTCCTTGGCCACGTAGAGCTGGGCATCGGCAGCGCTAAGCAGCTTGTCCGGGCTGGCGTGATCATCGGTCTCGGCCTGCGCCACACCCGCGGAAATGGTGACACAGCCCAGCGGGACCTTGGCGTGCTCAATCTGCAGCTCGCGGACCTGGTCCACCACGATCTGACCAATTCTGATCGCCCCCGCCAGGTCCGTCTTGGGCAACAGCAGCGCAAACTCCTCGCCGCCGAATCGCGCCGCTAGATCACCGGGACGCCGCGCCGAGTCCTCCAACACACGTCCGACCGCCCGCAGGCAATCATCGCCAATCAAATGACCGTAGTGATCGTTGTAAGCCTTGAAGTGATCGACATCAATGAGCACCACGCTTAGCGGCTGATGGTCTCGCACCGCGGCGCGCCAGCTACGGGTCAACTCCTCGTCGAACACCCGACGATTGCAAAGCCCGGTCAGCCCGTCGATGCGGGCCAGTCGTTCCAGAGTCTGATTGGCGCGCTCCAGCGCCACGGTTTTCTCCTGGATGATCGCCTGCCGGCTCATCACCTCATCGTGCAGGGCAAAGCGCAGCTCTTCGGATTGCGCCAGCAACTCCTTCTGACTGTCCCGCGCGCGAATCATCTTGACCAGCAGGGTCAGGAACTTGCGCCTTAGCACGCGGATTTCCGTCGGCCAGTCCAGCTCGGGGTCGGAGAGCTCCGCCTCGCTCAGCGTCTCCAGGTCTAGTTGGCGCAGCTCCGCAATCAGCGCCGTCACGGGTCCGTTCACACGACCGGCAATCCACCGCCCCACGAGATACGCCACGATCAAGCCCATGAGCAGGGTCGACAAGGCAACCAGCTGCGTGGTTTGCGAGTTTCGCCAGCCGGTTGACTCCTGCACCAGACCGCCGACAACCTGCCAGTCGCCCGCCACCGACCGCACCGCATGAGCGCTTTCACGAGATGGCGCAAACCATTGCTCGGGCGCCGGGCTCATCGCGGGCCAGCGGTCGGGCTTGGTGGTGCCGACGATCTGACGCAGCCCGTCGACAATGGCGATGCAAATGGTGGGCGTGACCACCTGGCCCTGCACGCGGTGCACGAGGCTGGCCGCATCCATCGACCCCTTGATCACGTAGGCGGGCTCGCCGGCCACATTCACGCTCCGGGACAGCGCCACCAGCGGCTCGGCAGCCACCAGATCGTCGACGAAGATTCCGGAAACCTGCACTCCGGCGTCGCTCAATGCATGCCGGAAATAATCCCTGTCCCAAACAGCCTGGCCCAGGCGCTCGGCCGCCGGCACGATGCCGTCGGTACCCCGCTCGGTCGCGGCCACGATCATGCCCTGGCGATCAATCAGCGCCATGGAACGAAAGCTGTCGTAGACCGCATGCACATCAAGCAGCGCGCGATCCAGTGCCGCATCCGCAAGCTCCAGCGCCTCGAGTTCACGGCCCAGCGACTCGATGGCCAGCATGTGCCGCGCAAGGTACTCGTCCAACGCCGTGGCCCCCAGGCGCACCGAAGTCTCGACTTCGTTCGCCGCAGCTCCCCGTTGCTGAATCCCTTGGTATGTCACGACCACGCAAACTGCGATGATCATCGGCACCATTGCCGCCACGGCAATCGCCAGGGTGATCTGCGACCGCAGATCATCCCCCGACAATTCCCGGCGCAACCAGGCCGCAATGCGTCCCCGGTTGCTTTGGGGTGCCGATTCCCCCATCAATTCGCTCAACTCACCCCCCTGTCGGAGCGGAACCCCCTCTCCAGGGCTTTGCATACCATAGACCGTGTCGCTTTCTCGTTAACCTTCCCTGACAAAGACACCCGGCAGGTCGCAGACTCACCCGCTTGATACCGACTGGGCGGGAGACGCTTCAATGACATCGGAATATTGGTTCGAAGAGGGGTGCTACATTCTCGAGCACCTAAATTGCGCAGATGATCCGGCCGTCTCGGTCGCCCAGGCCCGCGTGCCGACCGGCGGCCAGACCCGATGGCACCGCCTTCATGGCATCCACGAGCGCTACATCCTGCTCGAAGGCGCCGGCCTGGTCGAAGTCGGTGACGCACCGGCACGCGCCGTCGGCCCCGGTGATGTGGTGCAAATCCCGCCGGGCCAACGCCAGCGGATTCGCAATACCGGGGGCTCGCAGCTGTGCTTTCTGGCGGTTTGCACACCCCGGTTCGAGCCCGACCGCTACGAAGACTGCGAGACCTGACGGCGCAACTGTGCCAGGGCGGCATCGGTATCCGGCCGCTGCCCGGTCCAGCGTTCGAAGGAAGCGGCGCCCTGTTCTACCAGCATGCCCAGCCCATCAAATACGGGCCGCTGACCACCGGCCAGCGCCCAGTCACGGAAAACCGTATGTGCCGCCCCGTAACTAAGGTCGTAACACGGCGTTTCGGCCGTCAGCAGCGTCGACGGCAGGGCGGGCATCCGGCCCGAATGCCCGGCCGGACTGGCATGGATGAGCACATCGGCCTGCCAGCCCTTGAGTGCCAGATAGGTACAGCCCTGCACAGGGCCGAAGTCGGCGAAGCGTTCGGCAATGGCCTCGGCGTTGTAGGGCGAACGGCCAGCCACGACCACCTGCGACGGGTTCTGGTCCAGCAGCGGCTTCATCAGGCCGCGCACGGCACCACCGGCACCGATGATGATCACGGTCTTGTGCGCCACGTCGATGCCACAGCGCGACGTCAGGTCGCGGATAAACCCGGGGCCATCGGTGTTATCCCCGAGCACGGAGTGGTCGACAAAATGCAGGGTATTCACCGCCTGGGCCAGCTCGGCCACCGGCGTGCGCGTGTCGCACAGCGCGAAGGCGTCGGCCTTGAATGGAACGGTGACATTGGCCCCGGCGTATCCGGTCTCGCGTAGGCGATTGGCGGTGTCGATGAACTCGCCGGCTGCGCATTCAACCCGGTCGTATTCCAGCGTCATGCCCAGCTGTTTGGCGAAACCCAGGTGCAGTTCCGGCGAGCGGCTGTGAGCCACCGGGTTGCCGATGACGGCCAGACGGATGGGATCGCTCATGCGGCCTCCTGCAACCAGCGTGCGGCATCCAGGGCGAAATAGCTCAGCACGGCATCGGCACCGGCTCGCTTAAAGGCCAGCAGGCACTCCAGCACCGCCTTGCGTTCGTCCAGCCAGCCGTGATCGGTCGCCGCCTTGAGCATGGCGTACTCGCCGGACACCTGGTACGCCAGCGTCGGCACGCCAAACCGGTCCTTCACGCGACGGACGATGTCCAGGTACGGCAGGCCTGGCTTGACCATGACCATGTCCGCGCCTTCCGCCAGATCCAGCGCGACCTCGTGCAAGGCCTCGTCGCCGTTGCCGATGTCCATTTGGTAGGTGTGCTTACCGCCACCGCCCAGGTTGCCCGCCGAGCCGACCGCATCGCGAAACGGCCCGTAGAGATCCGAGGCGTACTTGGCGGCGTAGGACAGGATCGCGGCGTTCACCCGCCCCTCGGCCTCCAGGGCCTGTCGGATCGCGGCGATGCGTCCATCCATCATGTCCGAGGGCGACACCACATCGGCACCGGCCGCCACATGACACAGCGACTGGCGGACCAGCGCCTCGACCGTGGCATCGTTGGTGACGTAGCCGGTGTCGTCCAACAGGCCGTCCTGACCATGCGAGGTATAGGGATCCAGCGCCACATCGGTGATCACCCCCAACTGCGGCACCTCGGCCTTGATGGCCTGAATGGCGCGGGGAACCAGCCCATCCGGATCCCAGGCGGCGGCGGCATCTTCGCTCTTGTGCGCGGCCTCGATCAGCGGGAACAGCACCAGGGCCGGCAGGCCGGCATCCGCGGCTTCACGCGCCGTGATGACCAGCTGGTCCAGCGACTGGCGCACGACGCCGGGCATCGAGGCCACCGGCTCGCGAATGCCCTGGCCTTCACGAATAAACACGGGAAGGATCAGATCCGCAGGCGAGAGTCGATGCTCGCGGACCAGATCCCGCAGAAACGGCTGGCTGCGCAAACGGCGCAGACGCGTGGCGGGGTAGTGTCGATCAGTCATGGCGGCGCAGTGTACTGGCTGCCCGGGTCTCTGGGCAGCCGGGCGCGGCGTTACACCGCATCGTTCAGCGCCCAGTCGTACGCATCGTCGTCAATCTCGTCGACCTGGCCGAGGGCGTCGCGCAGATCCGGCTCGGCGTACCGGCGTAGATGGCGGATCACCCCGGCATCGGAATCTCCGAAATCAGCCTGGAACCAGACGTAGATGCTGGACACCTGGAGCCGCCCACCGTCCAGCTCCACCCCCCGCGCGTCGTTCACAAAGGCCCGCGCGTTGTCGGCCAGCTGCTCGTCCACCCGGTCACCGGTATAGGCGCGCGCACGCAGATCGGGGCAGCCCAGCGAAGCGCAGTTCACCCCGTAGTGAATCAACGGATCCTTCCAGATCGGACGGAGAATGCGGTGCTCGATGTCGTTCAGCGTGAGCGACTGGCCGGCCACGGTGGCCACCGTTTTGTCCCAGGGGCCGGAGGAGAAGAATCCCGACTTGATCTTGCGGATGGTCTCCACCGGATAGGCCTGCAGGATCAGCTGCACCGTGAGGGCGTTGTACAGATTGATCCAGTACGCCTTTTGCTCGGGCCGCGACAGCTTGCGCGGGTCCCGTGCCGTGAGGGCGTCGACATAGTCATCCAGCTGCTGGCGCCCGGCTGCGTCCACCGCCCCGTAGTCCACCCGATTGGCGCCCTGTCGCCGCACCTGAACATGCGCCTGCAGCCAGTCAGTCCAGGCGCTATGGTCCACAACGTCCGCGGAATCCGCATCATGCGCGGTCCAGAAGGGCCACAGGTCTGCCTTGGGTGCGGCCTGCGCCAGGCCGGCCCAGCCAAGCGCCAGCAACAGGAACAAGCCCGTGATCGGGTGCAGGGATTGAACAGACATTCTTGAACTCCGGCTGTGCATTTGCTCAATTGGACCGGGTCGTCGTGCAAGGTTTTGCACCGAACAGCCAACATACAAGGAGACCAGCGTGAGCACCAAGCTATTGGCCATTGACCAGGGCACGACCAGCACACGCGCGATCATCTTCGATGAGTCCGGACGCATACTCGAGTCGGCCCAGACCGAATTCGAACAAATCTACCCCCAGGGCGGCTGGGTGGAACACGATGCCGAGGTCATCTGGAGCGACACCGTCAAAGTCTGTCGCGAAGTGCTGGAGCGCGTAGGCATCGAGGCATCGGAACTGGCCGGCTGCGGCATCACCAACCAGCGTGAGACCACGGTCGTCTGGGATCGCAAGACCGGACAGCCCATCCACAACGCCATCGTCTGGCAGGATCGGCGCACCGCAGACCGCTGCCGGGAACTGCGTGAGGATGACACCGATGCTTGGCTGAATGCCCGCAGTGGACTGCTGCTTGATCCCTATTTCTCGGCCACCAAGATCGCCTGGATTCTGGACCATGTGGAGGGCGCGCGGGCGCGCGCCGAGCAGGGCGACCTGGCGTTCGGGACCATCGACAGCTGGCTGATTTACAAGCTGACCGGGGGCCAGCGCCATGTCACCGACATTGGCAATGCGGCGCGGACCAACCTATTCAATATCGTCGAGCAGCGCTGGGACCCAGACCTGCTGCGCTTCTTTGACGTACCCGAGGCGATGATGCCAAAGGTGCTGGAATCCACCGCCGAGTTCGGCGTGATCGAGCCCGAACTGCTGGGCGCCCCGGTGACCGTTGGCGGTGTGGCCGGCGATCAGCAGGCCGCCACCATCGGGCAGGCCTGCTTCTCGCCCGGCATGGTCAAGAACACCTACGGCACCGGCTGCTTCATGGTGCAGAACATTGGAGAGCAATTCGTCCAGTCCAAGAATCGGCTGTTGACCACGGTGGCCTACCGCCTCAACGGCACGACGACTTATGCGCTGGAAGGCTCCATTTTCATTGCCGGAGCCGCCGTACAGTGGCTGCGGGATGCGCTGAAAATTATTGATGCCGCACCGGATACCCAGGCGCTGGCCGAGTCGCTGGAAGGTAACGATGGGGTTTATTTGGTGCCTGCCTTTGCAGGCCTGGGCGCCCCGTATTGGGACCCCGATGCGCGTGGCGCGGTGCTCGGCCTAAGCCGAGGTACGGGCATCGCCCATTTCGCACGCGCAGCGCTGGAATCGGTGAGCTACCAGACCCGGGACCTGATGGAGGCCATGAAAGCTGATGCGCTGGATGCCGTTGAACTTCGCGTCGACGGCGGCATGGTCGCCAACAACTGGCTGTGCCAGTTCCAGGCCGACATCCTGCAGTTGCCGGTTGTGCGCCCGCAGATTACGGAGACCACCGCGCTGGGCGCGGCCTTCCTGGCCGGTCTGCATGCTGGCGTTTACGACTCGCTGGACGACATCGCAGCGCTTTGGGGCGAGGACCGACGCTTCCGGCCCGACGCCTCACCCGAGTCGGTGGATGCGCTCTATGCCGGTTGGCAGGAGGCCGTGGCGCGCGTGCGCAGCGAGTGAACTTGCGGCGGCAGCGCCTGCCCAAGCAGCAGGCTTTCCCATCGCATCCCGGTGCCGCCCATGTTTCGATTCCACCCTGGATTGACCGCACTGCTGCTGGCGGCAGCCTGGCTGTCGGGCTGTCATCGTGGCGCCGACTCAGCCCCACCCGCGGCCGACCCGCAGCGGATCAATCTGTTCGGTGAGATCCGCACCAGCGACGGACACGGCCTGCATGACGGGGCCACCATCGAAGTCCGGCTGCGCCCCGCCCGCCCGGAGGCGTCTGCAGTGGCTGTCACGACGTTGCAGCCCGCCGGCGCTCCGCCGTATGCCTTCTCGTTGGTCTATGCACCTGCGGACCTGGCCGCTGATCAGCGCTACGTGCTGGACGCCCGGGCCCGCACCCGCAACGGCGAGCTCACACACGTCAGCCGCAGCCCCGCACCGCTACCGATCGGGGAGACCTCCGTACCGATTGATCTGCAGATCAGCCCGCAGCAACCAACCAGCCAGTCCGACTCGCCGGTCATCACCGCCTACGCCTGCGGTCCGGTGGAAGTCATCGTTCAGCATCAGGGGGCCAGCGTGACCGTGTACGGAGCAACCCATACACCCCTGCAACTGCCACGTGTGCCCGCCGCCTCGGGCACGCAGTATCGCGACGACGCCGGCCATCGCTTTTGGTCACATGGCCAATCCGCCCGGCTGGACGTCGACGAACAGGTCCGCGCCTGTCAGGAGCGTCCGGCCGGTTCGCGAATGGCTGCAGCCCGCTTGGCCGGTGCCAGCGTCTATGCGGTCGGGCAGGAGCCGGGCTGGTTCTTGACCATCGTGCCCGACGACCGGGTCACCTTGGTCGCTGACTACGGCAGCGAGGTCATCGTCGCGCCACCGGCTCAGGTCAAACCGGTGGCCGGTGGCCGGTGGCTGGCATTACCGCACGCAAAGCGGGTCAGGCGACCTGCGCATCGACGTCGCGGAAACCCCCTGTACCGACGCCATGTCCGGTGCGCGCTGGCCGCGCACCGTGGTCGTACGGTTCGAGGACCGCGAACTGTCCGGTTGCGGCGCCCGCTGGGACACGGCCCGACAACCTGCAGGGCCGCCTGGCTGACGCGCCGCGCACAGCACCGCACAATAGCCGGCCGATTCTCTGGCGCAGTGCCCGTGTCCGACCCGATTCAAGTGGCCATGACCGTCATCGTGGCCCATGCCCTGGCCGTGGCCAGCCCCGGCCCCGACTTTGCCGTGGTGCTGCGTCAGGCCATGACCCAGGGCCGCGGCCCCGCGCTGTGGACCAGCCTGGGCATCGGGCTCGGCATCGCCGTCCACGTCTGCTACGCCTTGCTGGGTATCGCCTTGGTCATCAGCCAGACACCCTGGCTCATGGGCGTCATCCAACTGGCCGGAGCGGCCTATCTGCTGTGGATCGCCTGGCATGCACTGCGGGCCCAGCCCAGTGATGAAACCAGCGTGGGCAACGGCCGACAGGCGCAGACCGCCTGGCAAAGCCTGCGGCTGGGCTGGGTGACCAATGTGCTCAACCCCAAGGCCACCCTGTTTTTTCTCGCCCTGTTCACCGTCGTGGTCGGGCCCGGCCAGCCGCTCTGGCTGCAGGGGGGGCTGGGGGTTTGGCTGTGCCTATCGACTGCGGCCTGGTTCAGCCTGGTCTCGCTGGTGTTCACGGCTTCGGCACCACGGCGCTGGTTTCTGCGCCGGGCCCATCTCATCGATCGTGGAATGGGGGCGGTTCTGGTCCTGCTGGCTGCACAACTCATCGGATCGGCCCTGGGGCAGCTCACATGAGCCTGGCCATCGCCTGTCTGACGCTGGATGCGCCCGACGATTTCGTCATCGACGATCCGCTCATGCACGCCGAGCTGCGTGCCCGCGGCCACCAGGTCACCGAGGTGCCTTGGCGCAGCGGCCCGCGCTGGGATGATTTTGATCTGGTGATCATTCGCACGCCCTGGGATTACCAGCAGGCACCACAGGCGTTTCTCGATGTTCTCGCCACAATCGACGCCAGTTCGGCGAGCCTGGCCAATAGCCTCGCGGTGGTTCGCTGGAATCTGAGCAAGCGCTACCTGCTGGACCTGGCGCAGGCCGGCGTGCCCATCGTGCCAACCCGCTGGCATGATCCGGGCGCCACGCCCGGTGACATCGCGGCCGCCTTTAAAGCCTTCGACTGCGACGAGCTGGTGATCAAACCCCAGGTCAGCGCCAATGCCGACCACACCTATCGGCTGGCACAGGCATCATGGGGTGACCAGTCCGAGCAGCTCACGGCGGTATTCGCCAGCCGCGCCTGCATGATCCAACCGTTTCTGCGCTCGGTGACCGAGCTGGGCGAATGGTCCTTGTTCTATTTTGGCGGCCAGTACTCCCACGCCATTCGCAAATGCCCCAAACCGGGGGATTTCCGCGTGCAGGAAGAGCACGGCGCCGAGATTCTGGCCGACGAGCCCCCCGGCGTATTGCAGGCGTTGGCCGAACGCGCGCTGGCGCAGGCTCCGTCGAAACTGCTGTATGCCCGCGTTGATTTTCTGATGGACCAGGGCCAACAGCCGCGCCTCATCGAATTGGAACTGATTGAGCCTTCACTGTATTTCCGCATGCAGCGTGACGCCGCTCACCGTTTTGCCGATGCCGTCGACCGCTGGCCGGTGGTTTCGTCGTCAAGGCGCATGGGATGATCAGGCGGTCGCTTAGACGGCGACCACAACGTCGGACAGGGGACAGGCCAGTGCCTGACGCACTCCGACGCTTTGATACGCACCTTCAGCGGAGTAACAAGATGATTCGAACCCTTGGTCTGGTCAGCGCCTTGGCGCTGCTGCCCACGCTTGGGCATGCCTACGAACCCAACCTGGGCGTGGCGGCCCGCGTCAGCACGCTGGGCTTGAGCCTGGAGATGACCACGGGCATTACGGAGACATTCAATCTCCGCGCCGGCGTCAACCAGTACGACTACGACTACGACCCAGAGCCGGAAGAGGATTCCGGTAACGAGCTCACCTATAACGGCTCGCTGGATCTCTCATCGTTGGCCGCCTATGCCGACTGGCACCCCTGGGGCGGCGCGTTCCGACTATCCGCCGGTGTGGTCTTTAACGGCAACGAGATCGCCGCCTCGGCGCGCTGCGAGCAGGCCAGCTGTGAGGTGGGCGATCAGAGCTTCGATGCCGATGACATCGGTACGATCAGCGCACTCATCGATTTCGACAGTGTCGCACCCTATGCCGGCCTGGGCTGGGGCAATGCGGTGGCCGCCGATACCGGCTTCGGCTTCCAATTCGACATCGGCGTGATGTTCCAGGGTTCGCCCGGCGTGTCGCTGAGCAGCGAAGGTTCCTGCCAGGGATCGCTGGGCAGCAATCCCACCGCCGACTGCCAACAGGAACTGGATGAGGCGCTGGAGCGGGAAGAACAGGAGCTCCAGCAGGACGCCGACGACTTCGACCTTTATCCGGTCATCTCCTTGGGTGTTCGCTACAAGTTCTTCTAAGTCACCACTCCGACCCGGCCCTGCCGAACTAAAAGCCGGCGTTCGGATCTGCCAAATACACGCGCTCGGCTGCGGTGCTCACCCGGCCGAGCGCGGTGTTGCGATGAGGAAACCGCCCATAGCGCGCGATCACGTCGCGGTGCGCATGGGCAAACTTCAGAAAATACTCAAACGGTCCCTGCTGATCCGCCGGCACATCATCAACCAGGGCGGCGAACAGGCGAACGGATGCGTCCTGATCGACCAGCGACTCACTGTGCTCCAGCGGCAGATAGACAAACACGCGCTGCACCGGGCGCAGGCGACGGTCCCCGCCACGGCGGAGACACTGCCGGGTGAGTCCGCGGGCCAGTTCATCCAGCGCAAAGGCATCGGCCTGATCGCGATAAAGATTGCGGCGGAACTGGTCGGTCAGCAGCAATAGCGCCAGCAGGCCCGGTTCCGTGCTGGTCCAGTGATTGAGCTGGCCGCGGGCCGCCGCTTCGACCAGCGGGCCGAAGTCGCGGCCGATCGTCGCGTCGATGGCGGCCGACTTGCCCCACCACAGATCACCCTGCCGCTGGGCGATGTCGGCATCGCTCGCCGCCGCGTCACCAAACCAGAAATCCAGTATGGCCTGTTGCACCTGGCTCATATCCCCGAAAAGAACCCCTTACGGCGGAAGAAGAACAGCAGGCCGCCGGCCAGGGTGACCATGCCCGCTAAGGTCACATAGTAGGCATAAGGGTGGTGCAGTTCGGGCATGTTGTCGAAGTTCATACCGAAGATGCCGGCAATCAGCCCCAGTGGCAGGAATACCGCCGAGAGAATCGTCAACGTCGTGACCGTCTGATTGGTGGCGTGGGCCACGGCCGAAAAATGGAGCTGCACGGCCGACTCCACATCAGCCTGCTGCGCAGCGGCGTGGGTTTGCACCCGCACCACATGCTCGGACAAGTCGTTCAGCCGAACCAACTGAGACTCCGTCAATTCGAAGCGCGTCTGCCGCCGCCAGGAATCCAGGGCTTCCAACTGTCCGGCCGAGAGCGATTCCAGCTTGCGGGCCTGCTTGCGCGTGTTGAGCAGCGCCTTCCAGTCGTTAAACGGATTGTCGGGGTCGAGCAACGACTCCTGCAGCTCTTCGAACGCCCGGCCCAGCGGCTCACGGATGCCCAGGTAGCGGTCGATCATGACGTCGAGGATGAAGTGGGCCATGCCGATGGGCGTGTTCGGAATCCGCGCCACCGAGCGGTCGATGATGCGCCGGGAGGCGGTCTCGAAGGACACATTATCCGGTGCACGCACGGTGACCAGCAGACGATCAAACAAGAAGAATGCGGCCGTGCGCGTCTCGATCTGATCGTGCCGGGGGTCAGGGCCCAGACCCTGGAATACGATGAGGTCGTACTCGGAGGTGCCATCGTAATGTGAGGGATGGGCCGCATTGTTGCCATCCACCATATGCTGCTGGAGCAACGTGGCACCGCTGAGTTGCTGGGCGAGTTCATGCCAATCGCTGCGTTCGCCGCGCACGAAGTCCAGCCACAGCATCCGGCCGTCGACATGATCTTCCAGACGCTCCAGCACCCGCGGGAACTGACCGTCTGCAAATTCGATGATCTGCATCTGCATCCTCACAAACAAAACGGGCGTCGAGGGAATCACCCATCGACGCCCGTCGAGGCTAGCAGTCCGAGCCGCCGACCCGAAAGCCGTCCAGCCCTCTGCAGAACGCGACCACGCCGGGTGGCGCGGGGGTCCTGCGACCGGGTTTAGCCCAGCAGGTCTTCCACCGCCGCGCGCTCGCTGCGCAGCTCATCTTCGGTGGTCTTCATGCGCTCACGCGAGAAAGCGTTGATCTCCAGATCCTGCACGATCTCGTAGTCACCGTTCTTGCAGACCACGGGGTAGCTGTAAACGATGCCGGGCTCCACGCCATAGCTGCCGTCAGACGGAATGCCCATGGACACCCAGCCGTCCGAGCCAAGCGCCCAGTCGCGCATGTGATCGATGGCGGCCGAAGCAGCCGAGGCGGCCGAGCTGGCACCGCGCGCCTTGATGATGGCGGCGCCACGCTGCTGCACGGTGGGGATGAAATCGTTCTCATACCAGGCCTGGTCCACCAGACTCATCGCCGGCTGACCGTCGACGGTGCACTGGTGCAGGTCCGGGTACTGGGTGGCGCTGTGGTTGCCCCAGACGACCATGTTGTCGATGGTGTTGATCGACTTACCGGTCTTCTCGGCCAGCTGTGACAGGGCGCGGTTGTGATCCAGGCGCATCATGGCGGTGAACTGGCGGTGATCCAGGTCCGGCGCGTTCTCGCGCGCGATCAGCGCGTTGGTATTGGCCGGGTTGCCTACGACCAGCACGCGCACATCACGGCTGGCGTGATCGTTCAGCGCCTTGCCCTGCACCGAGAAAATGGCGGCGTTGGCCTGCAGCAGGTCCGCCCGCTCCATGCCCGGGCCGCGCGGACGCGCGCCGACGAGCAGGGCAAAGTCGGCGTCCTTGAACGCGACCTCGGGGTTGTCCGTGGCTTCGATGCCGGCCAGCAGCGGGAACGCACAATCATTGAGTTCCATGACCACGCCCTTGAGCGCGTCCATTGCCGGGGGGATCTCCAGTAGCTGGAGAATGACAGGCTGGTCCTTGCCGAGCATGTCGCCCGCAGCGATGCGAAATGCCAGCGAATAGGAAATCTGGCCCGCCGCTCCGGTGATGGCAACGCGAACAGGTTCGGTCATCGTGAACTCCGACGTCTACAAAAAAGGGGCCGGGAGCATAGCGAAACGCCGGCAGGACGGCCACTGCCGGCCGTCGTGACGCCGCCCTGAACAACCGGCGTGTGCTACTCGGGCGGGACCGGCAGCGTCAGGAAGAACGAGGTGCCCACCCCGGGGTTGGACCGCAGCCACACCTGGCCGCGATGGCGCTCGATGATGCGCTTGACCGTGGCCAGCCCGATGCCGGTGCCCTCGGTCTTGTCCTGCGGCTGCAGGCGCCGGAAGACCTCGAAGACGCGGTCCTGGTGGTGGGGGTCGATCCCGATGCCGTTGTCGCGAACCTCGATCTCCCACATCGTGTCCTTGCGCTCGGCCCTGACCTCGACCATGGGTGCATCATCCGTGGGTCCATACTTGATGGCGTTGGAGAACAGGTGGCAAAACGCCTTGACCAACTGCGATTCATCCCCGACCACCAGCGGCAGCACCGCGTGGTGACAGCGAAATCCGGCGGCCTCGATGTCCTGGGCCATACGGCGTTGCGCGGCGATCACCACGGTCTCCAGCGACACGGGGCGTAGGGGTCGCCCATGCGTATGGATACGAGAGAATTCTTTGAGATCGGTAATCAGCGACTCGATCCGACGCACCCCGCTGACAGCGGTATCGATGTAGTCCATCGACTCGGCATCCAAATCGCTTTGGTGACGACGTCGTAGCAGTTGCAGAAAACCACCGATCATCCGCAACGGTTCGTGCAGATCCCGTGTCAGGGTGTCTGCAAACTGCGTGAGCTCGGTGTTTGCTGCCCGCAACCGGGACATCGCCAGCTCGAACTCACTGGCCTCGGGCGTTTCACCGCTCACACGGCGGATGATCGACAGCACGGCTGGCCGGCCCTTAAAGCTCACCGACACGCCGCGGGCCTCGGCCCAGACTACGCTGCCGTCGGCCTGCACCAGACGCCGAACCAGGGGCTCCAGCGATTCGCCGGCCTCGATGCGGCGCTGGCGTTCCATGGTCTCATCCAGATCATCGGGGTGCATGAGCTCGCTCATGCTCCGCCCCAACAAGCGCTCACGGGGAACCGGGCCAAACATCTGCGCCGCCGTCTCGTTGGCAAAGACCACCCGTGCGTCCTGGATGACCACCATGGCATCCGGCGCCGCATCCATTAACCGACGGAAGCGGACCTCGCTCTCCGCCCGTGCCTTCTCGGCATGGAGGGCATCGGTCGCGTCATGGGCACTGAACACCAGATACTGCTGGCCATCGATAGGTGCCGGTCGCGCCCGGACTTCCACCAGCCGGGGCTGGTCACGCTGGTCCAACAGGTGACAGCGAAACTGGACCGGTGAACCGGCCGCCACGGTGGTCAGGGCCGATTGCACGGATGCGTGATCGTCCGGTGCGATGAAGCGGAACATGCTGGTGCCCACCGCCTCCCCGGTGTCGAAACCGACGATTCGGCTGATGGCCGCACTCACGTAGACGACCGTGCCGTCCGGCGTCACGGCACCATTGAGATCCTGGGCGACATCGGTAATCGCCAGCAGCAACTCGCGGGAAGGGAAGGGAGTCTCCATGCGCGGGCTAATCTGCCGGTCTCATCGCAGGGTCGCAAGCGGTGGCTGGCCAACCACCCCCCGCACGCTGACCAATGCGGCAGCCGTCATCAGCAACATGCCCGCCAATGGGCCTGTCCACCACAGGTCGGGGCTGGCGACATAGGTCATGTCGAACACGCCCCGAGCCAGTGCGGCGGCGATGAGTTGCGCAAAACCCGCAGCCAACAAGCCGGACAGCGCACCCAGCACGCCAAACTCCGTGAACATGGCCTGGCGCAACACCCGGCGTGAGGCACCCAGGGTCCGCAGCAACGCGGCCTCACGCCGACGCTGGTCCCGCGTGCCCTGCAGCGCTGCCATCAACACGACGAGACCGGCCAGCAAGGTCAGCGCAAACACCGCTTCGACGGCCAGGCTCACCCGGTCCATGACGCGGCGCACCTGGGCGATGAGTGCATCCACATCCAGCACGGTGATGTTGGGCTCGGCGCGAACCAGATCGAGCAGCGCCGTCTTGCCCTCGGGCGGCAAATGGACACTCGTCAGCCAGGTCGCATCCACCTCGTCCAGCAGGCCGGGGGGCACCAACAGGAAGAAATTCACACTGAAGCTATCCCACTCCACGGCGCGCCGATGCACCACCTCCAGATCCAGGGTCTGGCCCGCAAAATCGAAACTCAGCCGATCACCCAACGTCCATCCATAGGACTCGACCATGTTCTCCTCGATGGAGATCCACGGCTGGCCACGACCGTCTTCGCCCCACCATTGGCCGTCGATCGTCGTGTTGTCATCACCCAGCTCTGCGGCCCACGACAGGTTGAAGGCACGCTCAAGCCGCTCCCGGGCATCGGGGTCATCGTACTGCTGGGCTTCCACGGCGTCGCCGTTGACCGCGATGAGCCGCCCCCGGGCCATGGCGTGCAGCGTCGGTTCGCCCAGCCCCCGTTCGGCGAAGAACCGGGACACGGCATCTCGCTGATCAGACTGGATATTGATCAGAAACACGTTCGGCGCGTCCTCGGGCAGGCTGTCGCGCCAAGTGGCCAGCAGATCGCCACGGACCACCACCAGCAACAAAAGGACCGTCAGCCCGGTGCCCACCGCCACCAGCTGCAAGGTAGCATCGCCGCGGCGCCGTGCAATGTTGGCCAGGCCGTAGCGCCAGGCACCGCCGCTTCGATGTCGTAGCCGTTGCACCAATTGCGTCAGTCCCAGCGCCGCCAGGGCCAGCGCACCCAAGGCCAGCGCCGCGCCGACAAACACCGTCAGGGCCAGACGCAGATCACCCGCCTGCCAGATCAGCAGACCCGCCACGGTCGTGGCCGCCACCAGTCCGGCGCCCCAGACCGACGCCGCTGGCGGCCCCAGGGCCTGCTGCAGCACCCGCATGGGCGGCACATGCCGCAGGCGCAACAGGGGTGGCAGGCCGAAACCGATCAGGGCCACGGCGCCCGTCGCCAGGGCGGGCAGCGCCGGCCACAGCGGCGGTGGTGGCAGGCTCATCAGCACCAAATCGCCGATGACCCGCACCAGTATCCACTGACCCAGATAACCGCAGGCCAAACCGATGAGCCCGCCCAGCACGCCCAGGCGCAGCAACCGCAGCAGCTCCCCGCGCAGAATCATGCGGCCCGTTGCGCCCAGCGTTTTGCGCAAGGCCACGGCGTCGCGCTGGCCGGCCGCGTATTGCACCGCCGACAGGGCCATCGCGACGCCGGCCAGCAGCACCGCCGACAGCGCCGCCAGGCCCATGAACCGACGCGCCCGTCCCAGCGCATCGTCCAGTTCCGGCCGGGCCTGCTCAGCCGTGGTCCAGCGCTGACCGCTGGCGAGCTGCTCGGCCGTGGTCTCGCGCAGCCGGGCCAGTGCATCGGCCGGGCCCGCCACCAGTAATGCGTATCGCGCTCGGCTGCCGGGCCCCAGCAGGCCGCTGCCGGACAAATCGTCGATGTGCAGCATCAGTCGGGGCGCAAGGGTGGTGAAACCGCCTCCGCGATCCGGCTCATAAGCCAGAACCTGCGTGACCACCAGTTCACGCTGCCCCACCCGCACGGACTCACCCAGCGTGAGATTAAGCTCGGCGTACACGCGCGGGTCTACCCAGGCCTCACCCGGCGCCGGACCGCCACGGCGCAGCGATTCCGGGCCGTAGGGTTGGTCGGCCACACGTAATTCGCCGCGCAGCGGATAACCATCGGACACGGCCTTGATACCGGCCAGCGACGAGGCCTCACCGGCGATCACGACGCTGGGAAACGTCACCGTGCGAGCGGTGCGCAGCCCCAGACCCCGTGCCTGGTCTTCAATGGTCGCGCTCACCGGTTGGCTATCGCGGGTACGCAGGTCTGCCGCAATCGCCTCACCGGCCTGCTGCGCCATGGCCGCCTCGATGCGCGCGGAGAAGAAGGCGACGGCGCTGGCAGAGGCCACCGCAACGGCCATGGCCACAACCAGCAACCACTGGTCTGCGTCGAGTCGCTTCATGCAGGTGTTGCCGTCTGCAGGCGACCATCGCGCATGGTGAGGCTGCGCTGGCACCGGGCCGCGAGCGTTGCATCATGCGTCACCATCACCAGCGTGGTCCCGTTGCTGGCGTTCAGTTCGAACAACAAATCAGCGATTTTGCGCCCGTTGTCCGCGTCGAGATTTCCGGTCGGCTCGTCGGCGAACAACACGACTGGCTGGGGTGCGAAGGCGCGCGCCAGGGCCACCCGCTGCTGCTCACCGCCTGAGAGCTGTCGCGGCCGGTGTGTCAGACGATGACTCAGCCCCACCTGATCCAGCGCTGCGCGAGCGCAGGCCTGTGCATCGGGCAGGCCGGCCAGTTCCAAGGGCAGCAGCACGTTCTCCAGGGCTGTCAACGCGGGCAGCAGCTGGAATGACTGAAATACAAAACCGATCCGGCCTGCCCGCGCCCGCGCTCTGGCGTCCTCGTCCAGGCGGTGCAGGGCCTGGCCGTCCAGCCAGATCTCGCCGGCCGTGGGTCGATCCAGCCCGGCCAGCAAACCCAGCAGCGTGGACTTGCCCGCACCCGAGGCACCGACGATGGCCAGTGACTCGCCGGCCGCCACCTCCAGATCAACCTGATCGAGAATGGTCAGGGTTTCCTGGCCACTGCTAACCTGCTGGATCACCTTGTCTGCGCGAATCATGTTGCTCAAGCGTTTCCTCTGGATGGTGCTGGCCGTCGGCTGGTTATTCGGTGGCTCGGCCGCCGCGGATGCCGACACCCCCGTGGTGCTGGTGCTCGGTGACAGCCTGTCGGCGGCCTATGGCATACCGCGCGATGCAGGCTGGGTCGCGTTACTACAGGCTCGGCTGGCCGAGGCAGGCTATCCACACCAGGTGGTCAACGCCAGCGTTTCCGGCGAGACCACCGCCGGTGGCCTGCGCCGACTGCCCAAGCAACTCGCGCGCCACCGCCCCGACGTGCTGATCGTCGAACTGGGCGGCAATGATGGCCTGCGCGGCCAACCGCTGCCTGCCCTGCACAACAATCTCCGTGCGATGGTCGAGCAAGGCCAGCAGGCGGGCGCCCAGGTGGTGATCTTCGGCATGCGGATTCCCAGCAACTACGGCCCGGCCTACGCCGAACAGTTTCACCGCAGCTTTGCAGCCGTGGCCGAAGCCACCGGTGCCGCGCTGCTGCCGTTTTTTCTGGCGCCCATCGCCCTGGACGAGCAGGCCTTTCTGCCCGATGGCATCCATCCCAATGCGGCGGCGCAGCCGCGCTTGCTGGACCACGCCTGGCCTGTGTTGGAGCCCCTGTTCAAAACCTCTACATCGGATTGAATCCAATCTCCAAAGCGCTGCGAACTGGGCAGTAACCTTTCTGGAGTCTGAACATCATGCGGATCGCCGTGATCGGATCCGGTGTGGCGGGTTTGGGGGCTGCCTGGTCCCTGTCCCGCCAGCACGAGATCACCCTGTTCGAAGCTGCTGACACGCCCGGCGGGCATACCAATACCGTCACGGTCGACTCGCCCGATGGGCCCCTGAACATCGACACGGGGTTCATCGTGCACAACCCGGTGAACTATCCGAATCTGATCCGGATGCTGTCCATGCTGGGTGTGACCACCCAGCCCAGCACCATGTCGTTTGCGCTCAGTGCAGGCGACGGGGCCCTGGAGTATTCCGGGGGCGGACGGCTGACCGGCCTGTTTGCCCAGCTCAGCTTGCTGTTCCGGCCCAGTCACTGGCGCATGCTGTTCGACATCCTGCGCTTTTTTCGGCTGACCAAGCAGCTGCTGGCCAACGACGAACTCGCCGACGTCACCCTGGGCCAGTTTCTGGACGATCACGGGTTTTCAGATGAGCTGCAACGGCGATTCCTATGCCCCATGGCCGGGGCGATCTGGTCCACGCCGGCCGAGGCGACACGCGCCTTCCCGTTCCCCGCCTTCGCCCGTTTCTATGAATCACATGGGTTGCTGAATATCTTCAAACGTCCGAAATGGCGAACGATTAGTGGCGGCAGCCGGCGTTATGTGGAGGCCATGCTGGCCGACTTTCGCGGTGAACTCCGCCTGTCCACGCCGGTGCAGGCCCTGCGTCGGACGGATGCCGGCGTCATGGTCACCACCGCTGCGGGGGAGGAGCGATTCGACGCCGTGGTCTGCGCGGTCCACGGCGACATCGCAGCCAGAATGCTCGCTGATGCCGACGAGGACGAAGCCGCCGTGCTGGGCGGCGTGCAGTACGCCGAGAACCGAGCGATTCTGCACACGGACACGCGACTGATGCCGCGCCGCAGATTGACCTGGTCCAGCTGGAACGTGCTGCAGACCGCCGATACGCTGGATGCGTCACCCGTTTGTCTGTCGTACTGGATGAACCTGCTGCAGGCGCTGGACACGGAGGAGGAGTACATCGTCACCCTCAACCCTATCCGCGAGCCCGACCCACGGCGCGTGCTCTACGAAACCGTGTACACCCATCCCCAGTACACCCCAGCCATGATGGAGGCTCAGCGGCGGCTGCCGGAGATCCAGGGCAAGCGGGGCATCTGGTGGTGCGGCGCCTGGACGGGCTACGGCTTCCACGAAGACGGTTTCACCTCGGGCCTGAACGTGGCCCGGGCCCTGGGCTGCGCGCCACCGTGGGAGGCCGATGCGGGTCCGTCATGAACGCCGCCCTGTACAGCATGCGCGTGATGCACAAACGCCACGTGCCGCCGTTCTACCGCTTCGTCTACCGGCTGTTCTACCTGCTGGTGGATATTGACCAGCTGGACTCGGTGAGTCGCAGGCATCGGCTATTCAGTCACAACCGCTGGAATCTCCTGGCCGTTTACGATCGGGACCATGGCAGGCGGCAGGAGGGTCCGCTGCGCCCCTGGGTCGAAGCCACCGTGGCTCGGCACGGCATCAAGCTGGACGGAGGCCCCATTCAGTTGCTTTGCATGCCGAGGATTCTCGGCTACGTGTTCAACCCCATCAGTCTTTATTACTGCCATGATCAAGGCGGTGCGCTTCGGGCCATCGTGGCCGAGGTGAACAACACATTCGGGGAGACACACAGCTATGTGTTGCACGCCGGGGGGCAGGCCATGGATCTGGACCACGAATTCGTTCGACCCAAACGCTTTCACGTCTCGCCGTTTCTCGATGTGAGCGGTGAGTACCGCTTTCGCTTCGAGCGCCCGGATGCATCCATCCGGGTGCTGATCAACGAATGGGACAACGAGCAGGCCATTCTGACCGCGACCATGGCGGGAACACGCCGGCCGCTCAGTAGTGCGGCCATTGTTCGCTGGTTGGTAGGCATGCCCCTGCAAACCCTGAACGTGGTAATCCGCATTCATTGGCAGGCGCTGAAATTGTGGCTGCGAGGCGCCGGGTACCGACCCCGGCCCGCGCCGCCTGGAGAGGAGAGTACGGGATGAATCAGGAACAACAGACGTTGAACATGCAGGCGGTGCACCCTGGCACGGGCCATTCACCGGGTGTGGCGATCTCCGCCATGCTGTGGATGCTGCGCGGCCTGAAAATCGGCCGGCTGGATGTGACCCTGCCGAACGGGTCCCTGCATCGGTTCCGTGGACAGGAGTCCGGCCCACATGGGCATTTGCAACTGCGCAACGGCGCGGTGCTACGCAAGGTGCTGCTGGGCGCGGCGACCGGGTTTGCCGAGTCCTACATGGATGGCGACTGGGATTCCCCCAACCTGGCCGAGACGCTGCACGTGCTGATGCTCAACCAGGAACACTATCGCGGGCCTTATGACCGCAACCCGCTGGTGCACTGGATGGGGCGTGCGCTCCACGCCATGCGTGCCAATACCAAGACCGGCAGCCGTCGTAACATCCAGGCGCACTACGATCTGGGCAATACGTTCTACGAGCTGTGGCTGGACGAGACGATGACCTACTCGGCGGCCGTGTTCGAGCCGATGTCCGAGGATCTGGCCGCGGCCCAGCATCGAAAGTACCAGGCCATTCTCGATCGACTGGACCTGCGGCCCGAGCATCACTTGCTGGAGATCGGCTCCGGCTGGGGTGGGTTTGCGATCCACGCCGCCCAGACCACAGGCTGTCGCATCACCAGCATCACGCTCTCCGATGAGCAACTGGCCGAGGCCCGGCGCCGCGCCGAAGCAGCCGGAGTCGCCGACCGTGTGGAATTCCGGTTGCAGGACTACCGTGACCTGCGTGAGCAATTCGACCGCGTCGTCTCCATCGAAATGTACGAGGCCGTGGGCGAGGCATTCTGGCCCACGTACTTCCGAACCATTCGGAACGTCCTGCGCCAGGACGGTGTCGCCGTGCTCCAGGGCATCACCATCGATCACGCCCACTTTGATGACTACCGCCAGCGCATGGACTTCATCCAGAAGTACATTTTCCCGGGCGGCATGCTCGCCAGCCCGGAGGCGTTTACACAGGCCGCGGCCGATGTCGGGCTACAGGCCGACCGCCCGGACTTCTTCGGCCCCCATTACGCGGAGACGCTGCGCCGCTGGCATGACAAGGTGTTGGAACATCGCGATGCCATCGTCAGCCAGTTCGACGAACGCTTCCTGCGCATGTGGCGCTACTACCTGGCGTACTGCGAATGCGGATTCGATGATGGCCGTATCGATGTCATGCACATCGCGCTGCGTCACGCGGACTAGGCCCCCATCACCGGCATGAACCCCATGCTACGCCGGCGGCAGCTGGCCGCCTACGGCGCCTTGGGGATGCCGCTCACGGCCCTGCTGCTGCCGCTGGCGATTTTCCTGCCGCCGTACTACGCACAGCTGCCCGCACTGACCACCGGCCTGGTGGGGGCGCTTCTGTTTGGCGCCCGCCTTTGGGATCTGGTCACCGACCTCGGCGTGGGCTGGGCCTCCGACCGTACCCGTTCCCGTTTCGGCCGCCGCCGACCGTGGATCGTGCTCGGCACGCCGGTGCTGCTCGTGGGTGGGTGGTATCTGTTCACGCCGCCGGACACGGCCACCTGGGTTTATCTGCTGGGCTGGTCGCTGGTCGCCTACCTGGGCTGGAGCATGATCATGCTGCCCTACCAGACCTGGGGCGCCGAGCTGTCCACCGACTACGACGAGCGTTCGCGGGTCACCGCCGCCCGCGAGATCTTCGCGGTGGTCGGCACACTGGTGGCGATCATCCTGCCCAATGTGTGGATGCAGCAAGGAGGCGACACCGGCGACGGTCTGGTAGCCCTTTATGTGTTTCTGCTCGCCAGCTTGCCGATTTGTTTGCTGGTGTTATTGCTGGGCGTGGACGAGCCCACTCGCCACGGCCACGCCGGCCTGGACCTGCGCGGCGGTCTTGCATTGATGCGGAACAACCGCCCGTTTCGCCGCTTGCTGTTCGCCTATCTGCTCAACGGCTTTGCCAATGCCTTACCGGCCGTGCTGTTCGTGTTCTTTGTCGAACATCGACTCGAAGCCAGCCAGGCCGAAATGGGCATGGCTTTGGTGGTGTATTTCCTGTCGGCCGTGGTCGGCCTGCCCATCTGGCTGCGGGTGGGACGCCACTGGAGCAAACATCGGCTGTGGTGTGCATCCATGGGCTGGGTGTCGGTCGTGTTCGCATTCGCCCCCTTGCTGGGGCCGGGCGACCTGGCCGGCTACCTGGTGATCTGCGTGCTGGGTGGGGCGTGTCTGGGGGTGGATCAGGCCATTCCAGCCTCGATGCAGGCCGATGTCATCGACGAGGACACGGCCGCCGGCGGCGGCGGGCGCGCCGGGCTTTACTTTGGCCTGTGGGGTCTGGCCACTAAGCTGGCCATTGCCCTGGGCGTGGGCATCGCCTTCCCGGTGCTGGATCTCGCGGGTTTCGACGCCAAAATCAACAATGACGCCACGGCGCTTTGGACGCTGGCGTCGCTGTACGCGGTGCTGCCCGTGGCGATCAAGCTTTGCGTCATTCCGGTGGTTTGGAATTTCCCGCTGAGCCGCGACCGACACGCGCAGCTGCAGGCGCGCCTGCAAGCCGCGGGCACCGGCTAAAGCCGCATGCGCCGGGAAGCTTGCGCGGGCTCGGCCGACTGTGGCGACTCCAGATAGGCGAAGCACTGCTGCTCCAGGCCCTGCGCCCAACGCCGGGTCTCTTCCGGCGACAGACCCACAACAATCGCGTAGCGACGGCCTCCCCAAACACTCAGGTGCAGGGTCTCGATGGCCTGCGGCGACGGCGGGTGCGGCAGATCCTCGCAGGCCGCCAGCACCCGACGCCAAAGCCCCAGCAGTTCCTCATGAGCACGGCGCTGGTGCTTGGGCTCGGCCACAAGGGGTTCAAGCAGATACATGTCGGCGTTGAGCCAGACGCGAGGCAGTTTCTCCAGGCCGCAGAGAATCTGCAGCATGCGATGTATCCGCGCCTGCCAGCTCAACCCCTCTGGGTCCACTGCGGCCGCCTGAACAGCCGCCATCAGTGACTCGATGCAGTAGCGCACATAGCCGGAGTACAGCGCCAGCTTGTTGGGAAAGTACTCGTACAAGGTGCCGACGGCCACGCCGGCTTCCAGGGCCACGGCCCGCGTCGTCAGCTTGTCCCAGCCGTCGCGTTGCCATATCCGAACAAAGGCCTCGAACAAAGCCTCCACGGTCACCTGCGCCCGGGCCTGCTTCGGCCGTTTGCGTGGCTTGCTGTCGGCCCGTGGCAACAGGCTGATCTGGGGGCGGCGTGACCGGGGGCGGGCCGGCGTCCTGGCGTCTTGTCGCATATCCGAACCCGCTGGCTACCGCCGTTGCTTACAGTAGATCGACCATTGCAGATGGGCCCTTGGCCCACAACCCCGAGGCCGGCGAATGACCACCATCACGCAGTTGCAGACCCGACGCGACCAACTGGCGCAGACCCGCATCGCTTCGCGCTCGCGCCCCACCTTGTCGACCGGGGAGGTGCTGCTGCGCATCGATCGCCTCGCCGTCACCAGCAACAATATTACCTATGCGGCCTTTGGCGACGTGCCGCATCTGCGCTACTGGGATTTTTTCCCGACCGATGACCCGGACTGGGGGCATATGCCCGCCTGGGGCTTTGCCACCGTGGAGAGCTCGACGGTTCCCGGCGTGGAGGAGGGCGAGCGCTACTATGGCTACTGGCCCATCGCCACGCATGACATCGTGCAGCCCGTCCGTGTCACCGAGCGGGGTTTCTACGATGGTCGCAAGCACCGCCAATCACTCACTTCGGCGTATAACCAGTACCAGCGCTGCACCACCGATGCGGCGTATCGACCGGAGACCGAGGATTTGCAGTGCCTGCTCCGGCCGCTGTTCATCACCTCGTTCATGCTGGCGGACTTTCTCGAAGACAACGCGTTTTTCGGCGCCGAGCAGCTGCTGTACTCCAGCGCCTCCAGCAAAACCGCGTTTGGCACGGCCTTCTGCCTGCGCCACGCCTCGCCGGGGCAAACGGGGATGACATCGGCCGGCCATCAGGCCTTTGTCCAGGCCCTGGGCTGTTATGACACATCAGTGGATTACGGCGGCTTATCCGACCTGGACGCCACCCGGCCGACGGTTTACGTCGATTTTTCCGGTCGGCAGGCGCTACGCCAGCAGGTGCACCAGCATTTCGACCAACACCTGACCTATAGCTGCTTTGCCGGCTCCGCACAGTCCCAGGACTTCTTGACCCCGGAACAGGCGGCCGCGTTACCAGGCCCCAAACCCGAGCTGTACTTCGCCCCGTATCAGATTCGCAAACGCAACGCCGACTGGGGGGCTGCCGAGGTGACGCGGCGGTTCAATCAGGCGCAACTGGCGTTTTACGACTTCGTGCGCGACCCGCAACACTCACGTCTGACGCTGACGGAGCACAGCGGATTGCCAGCCGCGCAGTCGCTGGTGGCGGCCCTGGTTAACGGCCGGATCGATCCACAGCAGGGTCACATCGTCCGACCCCAACCAGCGTAAAGCCAGAAACGACTGGGCGGGGTGCCACCTTGCGTGGCACCCCGCCCGACCAATCCGCTGCTTACAGCAGGTTGGATGAGTTAGCTGCGCCGCAGATCAAAGCGATCCAGCTGCATCACCTTGACCCAGGCATTGACGAAATCCTCGACGAACTGGCGTTCGCCATCATTCGCCGCGTAGACCTCGGCCACTGCCCGCAACTCGGCATGCGAGCCAAACACCAAGTCCACCGGGGTCGCGGTCCATTTCACCTGTCCGGTGGCGCGGTCCACGCCCTCATAGAGGCCATCCGTGTCGCTGGCAGGCTGCCAGCGTGTGGACATATCGAGCAAATTCACGAAGTAGTCATTGCTGAGCTGACCGACGCGATCGGTGAACACACCATGCTGCACGCCCTGGCTGTTGGCACCCAATGCCCGCATTCCGCCGACCAGCACCGTCATTTCTGGCACGGTCAGTTCCAGCAACGCCGCGCGATCAACCAGCATGAGTGCCGGTGACAGGTAGGCCTCGTCCGAGTAGTAGTTGCGGAACCCATCGGCCTTGGGCTCCAGCACCGCGAAGGACTCGACATCGGTTTGTGCCTGGGTGGCATCGGCCCGTCCCGGGATGAACGGCACCGTCACATCGTGACCCGCGGCCTTGGCGGCCTGCTCAATGGCCGCTGCACCACCCAGCACGATCATGTCGGCCATCGACACCTGCTTCTTCTGGAAGAAACCGCCGTTGAAGTCGTCACGAATCTCGCCCAGGGTCGTCAGCACCTTCTGCAGCTCAGCCGGGTTGTTCACGGCCCAGTCTTTCTGCGGCGCCAGGCGAACACGGGCGCCATTAGCACCACCGCGCATGTCTGAGCCACGGTAGCTCGCCGCCGAGGCCCAGGCCGTGCGCACCAATTCGCCCACGGTCAGCCCGGAATCGAGAATCGCCTTCTTCAGCTTGGCGATGTCCTTGGCTTCGATCAGCGGAGTGTCCACCGCGGGGACCGGGTCCTGCCACAGCAACACCTCGTCCGGCACGCTGTCACCGATGTAGCGGGCGCGCGGACCCATGTCGCGGTGGGTCAGCTTGAACCAGGCCTTGGCAAAGGCCAGCTCGAATGCCTCTGGGTTCTTGCGGAACCGCTGCGAAATCTCGCGGTAAACCGGATCGAACTTCAGCGACAAATCTGTCGTGAACATGATCGGCGCGTGGCGCTTGGTCGGATCATGTGCGTCCGGGACAAACTTCAGCTGATCGGCATTCTTCGGTACCCACTGGATGTGGCCCGTCGGGCTGGTGGTCTGCTCCCATTCGAAGTTGAACAGATTGTCCAGGTACTGGGTCGTCCACTGGGCCGGACTGGCGGTCCAGGCACCTTCCAGGCCACTGGTGTAGGTGTCCGCACCCTTGCCGGAACCACAGCGGTTCTCCCAGCCGAATCCCTGCTTGTCCACCGACTCGGCGGCCGGCTCCGGGCCGACACAGTCCGAGGACTTGGCGGCACCATGCGCCTTGCCGAAGGTGTGACCTCCAGCGATGAGCGCCACCGTTTCCTCGTCGTTCATGGCCATGCGGCCGAAGGCTTCCCGAATCACCTTGGCGGCGGCGACCGGATCAGGCTTGCCACCCGGTCCCTCGGGGTTCACGTAGATCAGGCCCATCTGCGATGCAGCAAGCGGGTCCTGGATCTTGCCGTCACCATGGAAACGGTCCGAGGCGAGCATCTTGCGCTCGGGCCCCCAGTACACCAGATCGGCTTCCCAGTCGTCGGTGCGACCGCCGGCAAAGCCAAAGGTCTTAAAGCCCATGGATTCCATCGCCACCGTCCCGGCCAGCACCATCAGGTCAGCCCAGGAGATGTTGCGGCCGTACTTCTGCTTAACCGGCCACAAAAGCCGCCGTGCCTTATCCAGGTTGGCATTGTCCGGCCAGCTGTTCAGCGGCTCGAAACGCTGCTGACCGCCACCGGCGCCACCGCGACCATCGGCCGAGCGATAGGTACCGGCGCTATGCCAAGCCATACGGATGAAGAAGGGACCGTAGTGACCGTAGTCGGCAGGCCACCAGTCCTGCGAATCCTTCATCACGGCTTCGAGATCGGCCTTAACGGCGTCCAGATCCAGCTCGGCGAACGCGGCGGCGTAGTCGAAGTCCTCGCCGTAGGGGTTGGACTCGCTGGCCTGCTGGCGTAGCGGAGTCAGGCTGATGGTGTCCGGCCACCAGAATTGATTGGACTTCGCCGTTTGGGCCGATGCGCTGGACGGAGCCAGCGTGGGCAGACCCACGGCGGCGGCCATACCCAACGCAACAGCAGCTTTTGATGCAACTGACATCATGATTCGTCTCCCAGAACGAATGAGTAGGGGGCAGCCTTGGATATTCATCGTTGAAAGGCTGGTGTTGGGAGACTATTAATCGGCCGCGACGATGTACAACCGGTTGTTTCGATATGGATCATCGGTAGAACCGATGGCATGCGCAGCCCCGTTCAAGACAGCCCGCCCGCCGCGTTACCATTTCGCCATGCACGATCTGCTTCCGACCTGCACCTTAGACGCTGAGCGCTTCCGGCAAACCCTGTTGGCCAGCGAGGCCTTTCTGATCATTCAGGATCTCGATGGCGTTTGCATGGGGCTGGTCCGCGACCCGCTGACGCGAACACTGGAACGCGGCTATGTCGAGGCCGCACACGTCCTCGATGGCCGGTTCTACGTATTGACCAATGGAGAACACATCGGCCGGCGCGGCGTAAACGCGATTGTCGATGCGGCCTTGGATGATCCGGACCAGGCCGGCCTCGAAGGGCTTTATCTGCCCGGACTGGCAGCCGGCGGCGTGCAGTCGCAGGACCGCTATGGTCAGGTGACCCATCCCGGCGTTTCGGACGCCGAGCATCGTTTCCTCGCGGCGTTTCCCGAGCGGGCACTGCGTTTTCTCACCGATTTGCTGACCCAACCACCGTTCCGACTGCAAGAACCCGAAGCCCTGGCACTGGCCGAAGTCTGTGTGCTGGACAACGCGGCTTCGCCGACGCTGAATCTCAACCCCTTGCATCATCGGTTTACCGACGACGCGGAAACCTACCGACAGGCCCAGGTTGCCGTGCAGCAGTTCATGCAGGCCTTGCTGGAACGTGCCGATCAATCCGGACTCGGTGACAGCTTTTTCGTCCACTACGCGCCGAACATGGGCCGGGATGCAAAGGGGGGCGAACGCATCCAATGGGCCGACGATCACCATGCCGGCACCACGGACTTTCAGTTCATGCTGCGTGGCGCGGTCAAGGAAGCCGGGGTGCTCGTGCTGCTGAATCACTACTACTTCAGCCGCACCGGCCAATACCCCCTGGGTGAGGATTTCAACGCCCGTGAAGCACCGGCCGATCACCCATCATTAATCGAACTCGCTGTGCAGCGCTTCGACCCGGCCTTGATGCCGCGCATTGTCGGCGTCGGCGATACGCTGACCTCCACCCCGGACGACAGCGGCCAATGGCAACGGGGTGGCAGCGATCGTGGATTTCTGACCCTGGTTCAGGATCTGGGGCAGCGCTTTGAGACGGGCAATATCGTGATCTTCGTGGACAGCAGCGGCGGCGAGGTACGTCGCCCCGGCGTCCAAACCGACACGCTGGACCCGGACGCCGATGTCGTACCGATCGAAGCCATGAGCGGGCTTTGCGACCCCGAGGACCCGCTCCGGCCCAACCTCATCATGCCCGGCGGGCATGTGCAGTATGTGAACTGGTTCTGCGCCCTGGCGGCTGCCACTAATACGCGCTGACGGACAACGGCTGGTCATTGGCGCGCCGTCCGTACACCGGACCGTCATTGGCGGCAGGACGACGCAGAAATTCACGCTGCGCCTTGAGCGTGCGAAACGCGGCGATCCAGTCCATGGGCCGAACCAGCGATGGCGGGGCGTAGACGACATCGGCCCCCACCTCGGTCAGTTGCAGCAATAGCCCCTCACCATCGACCTCGGTGGTGAACACCCCCTGATGCACGAGTGAAGACAGCGCGTCGGTGTAGTCGTCCTTGCGCACCCGTAGACCGCCGATGTGCGCTTTAAGCGTGGCCAGATGAATACACCCGCCAGCGGGAATGCAAAGCTCGTTGACGGTATCGATGATCGCGTTGCGCACCGTGGCGACGGCAGCAATGGCTTTGTCCATGACGGACTCCGGACGGGGGCTTGTCCGGGGTTATCGGCCGCCATCCGGGCAACTTGAGTGCGGCGGTGGCGCGCTTGTTCCTTCGGCGGACGCCCTTGCCGGTGACGCGCCCTGCACCGTGTCGGTCTGGGCATCCAGACAGCCGGACAGCTGCGCCGGTCGCCCCCACAGGGCGTCCAGCACCGGACCCACTGTCGCAATCGAGCCGGTGGTGTAAAACCGCAACGTCGCGGGCCCGACGGCACGCTCGGCAGCGCTCCGGTGGCCGGTCAGTCGCCGTTGCAACTCCTGGGTCACCGCCTCGGCCGGGTCGATGATGGTCAGGTCCTCGCCGACCACGGCGCGAATCGCCGGCAGCAGGAACGGGTAGTGGGTACACCCCAGCACCAGGACGTCGATGCCCGCATCCAGTAGCGGCTGCAGGGTGTCGGCGACCAGCCGGCGGGTCCGGGCACCGGTCAGCTCCCCTCGCTCCACCTGATCGACAAACCCCGGACAGGGCTGAAGCAGTACGCGGCAGCCTTGGGCATGTCGCTGAACTAGCCGCTCGATTTGCTGGCTGGCCAGCGTGCGCTGGGTCGCCAGCACAGCCACCACCCCGGTTTGTGTCAGCGCCGCCGCGGGCTTGATCGCCGGCTCCATGGCCACGATGGGTAAATCGAAGGTTGCTCGCAGCGATGCCACGGCCACCGCCGTGGCCGTGTTGCAGGCCACGACGATGGCGCGGGCACCCTGGTCGATCAGGAACCGGCAAATCGCATGCGCCCGCGCGTGGATCTCCTCGCTACTGCGATCACCGTAGGGCGCATAGGCGGAATCGGCGACATAGATCAGCGATTCGGAGGGCAGCATGCGATGAATATGTCGCAGGACCGACAGCCCGCCCACGCCCGAGTCGAAGACACCAATAGGCGCCGCGCTCATGGCAGGAGCCAGCAGTGCAGGCCCCGGACAGGGGCCGTGGAACAGGGCGGGGCGGTCATGGCAGACAGGGCGCTCATCAAGGCGCGTATTGTGACCGCCCGGCGGCATGGACACCACGATCCCGCCCGCGCCGGGCGATGGGCGCTGCGGCTCGTCGCACCCGGATGTAATAAATCCGAGCCCACCGCACACTAGCGAGGTATCTCCCCCAAAGGATCGCCGCGTGTTTTCGATACTGGCCCTGGCCGCGACCGGCCTGACCTCCCCCTGCTTTGTCGACGGGCTGGGTAGCCGCGTGGAATGCGGCGAGCTGTCGGTGCCCCTGCATCACGCCGAGCCCGACGGCGAGCAGCTGCCGCTGGCCTTTGTCCGGCTACCGGCACAGTCCGCCACCCCCGCGCCCGATCCGATTGTCGTGATCCCCGGCGGGCCCGGACAATCCGGGCGCTCCATCGCCGCGATGGCGGGTGGTCTGCTGCGCGACGCCAATGTCGACCGCGACATTGTCATCATCGACCCGCGTGGCACCGGTTCATCCAACAAGCTGGCCTGTCCCTTCGAAGATGACGACTTCGCCGACGACCGCGAGCGCATCGTGGCCGAGACCGTGGCCTGTCGTGATCAGCTGGATACGGACCTGACCGCCTATGGCAGCGAGGCCGTGGCCGATGATCTGGATCGGCTACGCCAAGCACTGGCGGCACCGACACTCAATCTCTGGGGCGGGTCCTGGGGCACGCGGGCCGCACTGGTCTACGCCCGCCGCTATCCGGCGCACACCCGAACCCTCACCCTGGATTCGGTCGCGCCCACGGACTGGACCATTGGCGCCCACATGGGCGCCGATGCGCAACAGGCGCTAACGCGTGTGTTTCAGGCCTGTGCAGACGAAACCGGCTGTTCGGAAGCTTTCCCGGCGCTGCCGCGACGCTTCGACACCCTGATGAACCGTTTGGATGCCCGGCCGTTCGCGGCCGACCTGGCGCATCCGCTCACCGGCGCCACCCGCGAGGAGTCATTCAACGCGCTGCGTGCGGGTTCGGCCCTCCGCGGCATGCTGTACAGCGATGCGATGATTCGCGTGCTCCCGTACACCATCATCCAGGCATTCGAGGGCCGTTACGCGCCGTTGCATGCAGCGGCAGAGGCCTTTAACAGCGGCATGCTGGATGACATCGCCTTCGGGATGATGCTGTCGGTTTTGTGCTCGGAGGACATCGGCCGGCTTGAGGCTGCCGACATCAGTGCAGCCGAACGGACATCGTTTATGGGAGACCAGGTATTCAAATTCTGGATGACCGCCTGTTCGGTCTGGCCCCGACACGCCGTGGCACCCGACTTCCACGAACCGGTGACCAGCGACATCCCCAGCCTGCTGATTGCCGGACAGTGGGACCCGGTCACACCGCCGTACACCGCCCACCAGGCCGCGCGGACGCTGTCCAATAGCCGCGTGCTGGAAGTCGCTGGCGCTGCGCATATTGCCAGCCGCCGAGGCTGTATCGCCGAACTGACCTCCCGCTTTATCGACACGGCGGACCCCCAATCACTGGATACCCGCTGCGTGGCGGACATCCAGCCCAAGGCATTTTTTATTGACGCCACTGGACCGGAGCTTCCCGAATGATTCATGCCACAGGATTGGCCAAGCATTTTGGCGACGTGCAGGCGGTTAGCGATGTCAGCTTTTCGGCCCCCGATGGCGCCATTACCGGCTTGCTGGGACCCAATGGCGCCGGCAAGACCACCGCCATGCGTTGTGTGGAAGGTTTGCTGAAACCGGATCAGGGACATGTCGATATCGACGGTATCCGCGTGGGCGAGCAGCCCATGGCGGCCCGGCAGCGCCTGGGCGTGTTGCCGGACCAGTTCGGGCTCTATGCCCGGCTGACCACCCGGGAACACCTGGCCTACTTCGGCCGGCTACACGGCCTGGGCCGGCAGGCGGTGGCCGAGGCCATCGACCGGGTCGCCGGGCAACTGCACATCGATGCCTTGCTGGACCGTCGCGTCGAAGGCTTTTCGGCCGGCGAACGCATGAAGGTCGGGCTGGCTCGCGCCCTGCTGCATAACCCGCAGAACCTGGTGTTGGACGAACCGACCCGCGGCCTGGATGTCATGAGCACACGCGGACTACGCGACCACCTGCGCCTGCTGCGCTCCCAAGGGCGTTGCGTCGTGTTTTCCAGCCATGTGATGCAGGAGGTCGAGGAACTTTGCGATCACCTGGTCATCGTCGGCGACGGCATCGTCAAGGCGGCCGGCAGCCCGGCTGAGCTCTGCGCCCGGACCGGACAAAGCCGGCTGGAGGATGCCTTTGTTCGCCTCATCGAGGCCCCCACCGGAGTCGCGGCATGATGCGCCAACTCTGGGCCGTGGCCACCAAGGAGTTCATCGATGCTCGCCGGGATCCGCGGTCGATTATGACCTTGGTCGGCTATGCCCTCATGGGGCCGGTGATGATGCTGGCCGCGTTCACGGCGCTGGTGGAAAACGAGACCCGGAACGAGCAGCAGGTCACCGTGCAGCACATCGATCGGGCGCCGGGCCTGGCCCAACACCTGCGCGAGGCGGGCTACCGCCTGGAGACACTGGCCCCGGACATCGATGCAGAGCAGGCCGTGGGCGACCACGACGTGATCCTGCGACCCGTCGATGACTTCCGGCGGCGGATGCGCGCCGGCCAGCCGGCCCATATCGAGCTGCTCCATGACAGTTCGCGCACCAGCAGCCAAAGCGCCACGCGCCGCGTGGAACAAACCATCGCGGCCTGGAGCGGCGAGCTGGCCAGCCTGCGCCTCATGGCTCTCGGCGTATCGCCCCAGGCCGCGCAACCGGTGCTCACCCAGCGCCGTGATGTCGCCAGCCGCGCCGACCGCGCGGCGCTGGTGCTGAGCGGCTTCCAGGTCTTCGTATTGATTGCCGCCTTCTTCGGCAGCATGCATGTCAGCATCGACGCCACTGCCGGTGAGCGGGAACGACGGTCGCTAGAGGCCCTGCTGGTCCAGCCGGTGTCGCCGCTGGCGCTGGTCGTCGGCAAGTGGCTGGTCGCGGCGCTGTTCGGGCTGTTGGGCGTGGCGTTGACGCTCACCGCCATGGGCCTGCTGTTGCCCATGGCGCCGCTGGGCGAGCTGGGCATTCGCTATCAGCCCACGCCGATGTCGATGCTGACCATGTTCGCACTCATCGCACCGCTGTCCCTGTTGGCCGCCGGGTTGCAGATGCTGGCCTCCAGCTACGCGAAGTCGTTCAAAGAGGCGCAGACGTATCTGTCGCTGTTGATGTTCGTCCCCATGGTGCCCGCCATGGCGGTGAGTTTTCTGCAGCTAGATGCCGAACCCTGGATGTTTGCCGTCCCGGTACTGGGTCAACAGCAGCTACTGGGCGATGCATTGCGGGAGCTGTCGCCGGACCCGCTGTCCTGGGCTGTGGCCACGGCCACCGTGGTGGGGCTGGGGCTGGTTTGCGTCATCGCCACGGCTCGGATGTATGCCTCTGAACGCATGCTGCGCGGCCTGTGAGGCGCCTGACCGATCCACGCCCGCAGCCATGAGCGATTTTGACGCGCTGGTGGCCGAGCATGGACCCGCCATCCGCCGCGTAGCCGCCAGCTACGAACACGACCCCGGTCTGGCCGAAGACCTGACGCAGGACATGCTGGTGGCGATCTGGCGCGCCTGGCCACGGTTTCGCGGCGAGGCGTCGCCGCGCACGTTTGTGCTGCGCATTGCCCATAACCGCGGCGCCTCCCATGCCCTGACGCAGTCCAGGCAGCCCCGATCGACGGATCAGATTCCGGATATGAGCAGTCCCGAGGGCTCGGCCCTCGATCGCGCCGAACGGCAGGAACAGGCCGATCGCCTGCTGGCCGCGGTCCGTGCGCTACCGCTGGGCCAGCGCCAGCTGGTGACCTTGGCGTTGGAAGGCCTGAGCTATGCGGAAATGGCCAAGGTGCTGGATATCACCAGCAATCTCGTCGGCGTGCGACTGAACCGGGCCCGCGCCGCGCTCAGCAAACAACTGGCCGCGGAGGCCAAGCCATGAACGAATGGGATTCAATGCGCCAGGCCTGGCAGCAGGTCGACACCCACCCGGATCAAACGGGTCGCAGCACCGCACCACCGGATGTCACACGCCTGAGCAAGCGGGTGCGTTGGATGCGCTGGTACATCGCATCCGAAATGATTGGATCACCGTTTGCGCTGCTGCTGTTGGCCTGGGCCTGGACCCGCCTCGACCATACGCTGGAATACCTGATGATCGCCCTGCTGGGCCTGAGCATCATCGGCTACTGGTGGGTGGTCCTGGCCGCCTACCGTCGCCAGCAGGCACCGCTGCCGGTCCGACCCTGGGCCATCCGGGCGCGGATGCTTGCCGTGTCTCGCTTCTGGCTCACGGTTTGCCGGGCCGCCACGGTGCTGTTCCTGTTAATCCTGCCGCTGCCGCTGCTGGATCTGGCGCTCTACGGCTTCACCGATCGCTGGCCCTACCTCGCGTTTTCGATGGGCTGGGCCCTGGCCTGGATCGGCGCCTGCCAGTGGTGGGCCTGGCGCCTGTGGCGGCGTTCGCGCGACTACTGCATCGGACCGGCCCGACAGGCACCGTACAGGATTTTCTGACAGCGCCCGGGCCGGCTGGCCGATAGCCGCAGGGCGCGCGGCGCGGGACACTGCGTTCCTGCCTGTCTCCACTGTCCACAATGGCCCGACGGACCCCGCGCGCGCGACGACCACTCCATGCCACCGCCATGCTGCTGGGGCTGTTACTGGTGCTCACTGCCTGTGTGGACGGGGGCGGCGACGCCACGCCGGTGGCCAACGAACCTGCCGACCCCACAGATCCGACCGAATCACCGACCACGGGTTTTGAGATTCCACTGGGCGAGCCTGGCCCCACCGCGTACGCCCATTTGCAGGCGTACCTGGATGTCATCGTCGAGCCAGCTCATTTCGACGAGTGTCTGACCACGGACCCGGACACCGAGTGGTACAAGTGCCTACCGGGACCGCGCACGGGCAGCGGCCTGGGCCATCAGGTTCACCGCTGGGCCGCGGATCAATTCCGTCGCATCGACGGGCTGGAACACATCCAGGAACAGCCGTTCGGGTTCCCGATCTTCAAACCGCGAAACTACGAACTCACCGTCAGCCTGGCGGATGGATCCACCTACCGACCCGCCGTATTTCCGTGGTATTTCCAAGGGGTGACACCGCCCCAGGGCGTTAGCGGTGACCTGGTTGATCTGGGAGGAGGCAGCCTATTGGATCGGCTGGCCGCCGGCGATGTCTCCGGCAAGGTCATCATCTTCACCGCGCGGCAAGTGCTCAACGCCGCGACCGTGGGCGCCCAGCAGGCGCTGGATTGGGCCGCCGAGCAGGGCGCCATCGGGGCGATCGTCGCCGTCGAAGGACCATCCAACGAACTGGTCGCCCAGAACTACAACACCTTCGAGGGCCCGCGCAGTCTGCCAACCCTTATCGTCGGCGAATTCGACGGACAACGCCTCGTGGAACTGGCCGGCCAGCCCGCGCAGCTGGTTGTGGACGCAGACATCGCCGAGCCGGGCCCAGATGGCTATTCCTCGAACAGCTATGCGTTTCTACCGGGCGTGAATCGGGATCAATTTCTGGTCATTGGCACCCCCGTCAATGGTTGGTTCACCGTGGGCTCGGAACGCGGCCCCGGCGTGGGCGGGCTCATCTACCTGGCGCGGTATCTGGCCGACCGGGTCCGGCGCGAAGGCCCGCTGCCTTACACCGTGGTGTTCACCTTCACAGGTGCGCACGAGATGATGGGGTTTGGTCAGGAGCGGGTCCTGCAATGCCTGGGACCCGAGCGCGTGGCGACTTATGTGCATCTGGGCGCGGGCTTGGCCAGCCGAGGTTATATCGAGCGTCAGGGTGAGCCCATGCCCACCGGGCTACCCGCCACGCAGCGTGCGCTGGTGATCTCGGAAAACCCCTTGTTGGAAACCGCCACGCTGGCCGCTTTTGCCGACGTGATTGCCACGCAGGCACTCACGGTATCGCCCGGCGGCGTGTTCAATCCTGGCGAGACCCAGGCCGCCTACGCCTTGCAGATTCCCACGCTGGGCATCTCCGGAGCCGGGCTCTTCCACCACTCGCCGGCGGACACCATCGACAAGCTGTCACTGGACTATCTCGCCCCCGTCATCGAAAGCTACCGCGACCTGGTGGATCGCTTGCTGGACAGCGACCCGAACAGCCTACGCAACGCGAACGCCGTGGCCGATGCGCTGGCCGGTGACCCCATCGGATACAGCTGCCCGGGTCCGATCACCACGCCCTGATCGCCTTGGGTTCGCGGTCAAACATGAACAGCTGTTGCGGTCAGGCGCAGGAATTGCCGACGCTCACAGGCCATCTCGATGCGACGGTCCATGGTCCACCGCAAGCCTTATCTGCCGGAAAAACAATGTCCGGTCTGCCAGCGACCGTTCGCCTGGCGCAAACGCTGGGCCCGCGACTGGCCGCAGGTTGTCTACTGCTCTGAACGCTGTCGACGCAGCGGAAGGCCGAGCGCCCGCCATGCGTGATCTCATTGTCGTGCTCGGCGACCAACTGGATCCCGCCCATGCCCTGATCGCCGACATGGATCCCGAGCAGGACCGGGTCTGGATGGCCGAAGTCGACGATGAGGCCACGCATGTCTGGTCTCATAAGGCTCGGCTGGTCTTGTTTCTGTCGGCCATGCGCCATTTTCGCGACGACCTCGACCGGCCGTTGATCTATCACGAACTCGGCGCGCATCCAGACCTGGCCGCCGCGCTGGCGGCGGACCTGACCCAGCACCAGCCGCAACGTGTCCGTCTGCTCAAACCGGGCGACTGGCGCGTGGAACAATCCATCGAACAGACCTGTCGCGACGCCGGCATCGAGTTGGTGGTCGACGACGATCCACACTTCATCTGCTCCCTGGCCGACTTCGAAGCGTGGGCCGACGGGCGTAAACGCTTTCTGCTGGAGGATTTCTACCGATGGCTGCGCAAGCGGACGGGTATTCTGATGCGCAATCGCGAGCCTGCCGGCGGGCGTTGGAATTATGACGAGGATAATCGCGCCAGTTTTGGCCGGGGAGGGCCTGGCAAGCTGCCACCGCGGCAGCGTTTCGACCCCGACGCAACCACCCAGTCCGTCATCGACCTGGTCGAGGCGCGCTGGCCAGATCACCCCGGCGAGCTGGCGGACTTCGACTGGCCGGTGACCCCGGCACAAGCCCAGCAGGCACTGGACGATTTTGTCGAACACCGCCTGGCCGGCTTTGGCGCCCACCAGGACGCCATGTGGACCGACGCCGCGTTCCTATCACATTCCACGCTGTCGGCTGCGCTCAACCTGAAACTCATCGACCCGCGGTCGGTGATGGATGCCGCTGTTCAAGCCTGGGAATCCGGCCATGCCCCGATCAACGCGGTTGAAGGCTTTGTCCGACAGATACTCGGGTGGCGTGAGTATGTGCGCGGCCTCTACTGGCGCGATATGCCCCAGTGGCTGGACGAGAACCGCCTGGACGCGCAGGAGGCCTTGCCGCCGATGTACTGGACCGGCCAGACGGAAATGCAGTGCATGCAGCAGGCGGTCGGGCAGACGCTGCGCTACGGCTACGCCCACCACATCCAGCGCCTGATGATCACGGGGCTGTTTGGTCTGCTGTTGGGTGTCCGCCCACGTGAGGTCCACGCCTGGTATCTAGCGATTTACGTCGACGCCGTTGAATGGGTGGAACTACCCAATACGCTGGGCATGTCCCAGCACGCTGACGGCGGGCGCATGGCCAGCAAGCCCTACGTGGCCAGCGGCCAGTATGTGAAGCGGATGAGCAACTACTGCGACGGCTGCCGGTATGATCCCGGGGATGCTACGACCGACCAAGCCTGTCCGATGACCACGCTTTACTGGGATTTCCTGGCCCGTCACGAAGACCGCTTTGCCGATCATCGGCGCATGCGGTTCCAGTACCGCCACTACGCCCGCAAGAACAGCGGCGAGCGCGCCGCGATCAGCCGGCGCGCCAATACCGTGCGCAAGCTGGCGCGAGACGGGCAGCTGTAATGGACGCATCTACACTGGGGCGGATCATCGACGAGACGCCCATCGTCATCATCGCCTCCAAACTGACGGACACGCGGACCTTGGAAAAGCGCTTGGGTCTGGCGGGCGCCGATTTCCGTATCCTCATCCTTGGCATGGGCAGCGCCGAGCACCGGCAGGCGTTTCACGACCTACAGACCGAACACGGCTGGTCGCAGCTACCGATGGTGTTCGTTCATGGTCGCTGCATCGGTGGGGAACCCGAACTCTATGACCACCCGCTGCTACGGCCCGAAGACCCAATCACCTGGACGCTGGGCCTGGCCGGGCTGATTCCTTTCGTGCTCGGTGCGCTGGGTAGCCATTTGGATGTGGGGCTCATCGGCCCACACATCTTCAACGCCACTTTGGCCTACGCGGTGCTGATCCTGTCGTTCATGGCCGGAAGCCAGTGGGGTGGGGCGGTTAACGTCCGGGATCAGCGCAATCGATGGCGCTATGTGCTGTCGGTGATCCCACCGTTGGTCATCTGGCCGGCCTGGCTCATGGGTCCGGTTGCCACCCTCTGCGTGCTGCTGGCGGGGTTTGCCGGGCTGCTGCTGGTCGACATCGGCCTGCAGCGCCGCAAGGGCTGGCCCGGCTGGTATCTGAAACTGCGCGCCGTGCTGACCACCGGCGTCATCGTCAGTCTGGTCGTGATGGCCGAGGCCATCCCCACCCTCTAGACCCCGCGGGCCAGCGTCGTGTCAGGCTGGCAGACGGCATATCGCGCAGAGCTTGTGCCCATCCGGGTCACGCACATAGGCCAGGTACATGGGCCCCATGGAGGCCTGCCGTGGGCCCGGCGGCTGCTCAATGGACGTCCCACCCTGTTCCACGGCCGTGTCGTGGAAGGCGCGGACTTGCTCGGGTGACTCACAGGCGAACCCCAGGGTGCTGCCATTGGCCGCCGTTGCCGGTTCGTCGTTAATCGGTTGGGTCAGGCAGAGCGAGCTGCCGGCATGGCGGTAGAAATAGCGGACGTGGCCGCTCGCCGCGACGTTGCGGATGGGTTCCCCGGCGCCCAGTACCCCCAGCACGGCGTCGTAGAAGCGCTTGGACCGATCGAGGTCATTCGACCCCAGCATGACATGGCTCAACATCAAATCACTCCCTGCATTAAAGGCTATCTGCGTCTCAGGGTTGGATGACTGCAGGTTACAACCCTATGGTGCAAATAACGGACTTCCTCTATGTGCCTAAAGGGGACCTTCTTTATGGCTGCAATGTGCCTGGCAATTCAAGTAGTGCTTGATCAAACGTGCAGAGTCCGTCCAGACGATCTCCTGAATCTCCAGAACATTTCGAAGCCTTGTTGAGAATCAGAACATCAGGGAAATCTGCCCATTTCAACTTGCCAGAAATTCTCACGGCTGGTGCATTTCGGAAGTCTACAAGGGCACGCCAAATCGTTTGGCCGTCTTCAAAGCATACGGAGGGCTCTTCAAATAGGGCTGAAACCACCCGTGCAATAGCTTCCCTGTCTTGCTTGTACTTCTTTCCTTTCAACGTCCAGATCGTCTCGACAAGAACGACATCGGTTACCAAGATCTTTTTCTCACCGCTAAATAATGTGGCGGCACGCGGCGATTGTTCCGGATCGTCATTAAGCAGATACCTGAGCAGGACATTGGTATCGACTGCAATCACGCACCAATTCCGCTCTTCATCGAGGCCTCGTCACTCATTCGAGAATCGCCCTTGACGTGGCTCAGTAGGCCGTGCGCAGCTCCGGCCACTTTTTTCACGATGGTGATGTGACCTTCGTTATCGACGAAGCTTTGGTATTCATCACCGGGCTCAATTCCGGCAACTCTGCACTGCTCGATTGGCAATGTAATTTGCCTCTTTGCGCTGACCTTGGGCACGGGGCCACCCTTTACTTTATGGCTAGAAGTAAAGACTAAGAGATTCTTTACTCGCAAGCAAATGGTAAGACATCGGCGCCAATGGGGTTGGCGCAGTGAACTTCCGCAATGCGCCCACTGCCGACGGTCGCCTAGGTTGAAAGTCCTGACGTTAAGTCAGTGGGCGCCGATCAGCCCACGTAGTCCGGCCGTATACGCAACGGGGGCCACGCCAGTCTGTTTGCTGCCCGCAGGACATTGCCCGGTGGTCAGGTAGTCCAGAGCGGTTTGAATCGACGCTTCGTTGCCGGTCTGTCCCTGAATGGCCAGCGGCTCGTCCCATTCATCACCCGCAATGCAATCCGGCGTGATGCCGTCGAAGTAATCCCCCTGACCATCGGCATTCAGCGTCTGGAACGTGACCGCCACCAGCGTCTTGTCGCAGAAGTCCATTGGATGCTGTCCCACCGGTTTGCCGAAGCTGGTGTCGCCGACTACGACGACGTTGATAAACGGCTCCAGACCATTGATGACCAGTTCGCTGGCCGATGCCGTGGACGCGGTGCTGACCACCACGACGCGCCCCAGATCGAGGGCTTCGGCTTCGTTGAAAAAGCGCTCGACAAAGCCCAGCTCGGGATGATCGTCATTGGCCGCTGCATGGGTGAATACCTCACCGCTGTTACCGCGATACACCTGATCCCCACCCACCAGGCTGGCGAGAATGGTGGAGGTGCGGACGCTGCCACCGCCGTTGTACCGCAGGTCCAGAATCAGTTCGTCGACCCCCTGTGAACGAAAGGCCGCAAACGCCTCCCGCAGGGCTGTTCGGGACGGATCCGTGAAGAAATTGGTGAACAGCAAATACCCCACACGCGTGCCACCAACCGTCTCATGGACCTGCGCGGCCTGGACGCTATCAATCGTGACCACCGCCTTGGTCACGCTGACTTGCCGCGAGGTCGCGTCGTCCGGACCCTGGATCTCCATGTCGACGGTCACGCCTTCCTCATCCGCACCCAGCAGGGTGTCGAAATAGTTGGGCTGGGATGGATCGGAGCTGGGAACCTGACCTTCGATACGCAGGATGCGGCTGCCTCGCACCAGCCCGGCTTCGGCCGCCGGACTGTCGGAGAAGACCAGCAGGGCCGTCAGCTCGTCGGCATCGCTAAACCCCAGCCGGACACCGAGCCCGGTGAACTGGCCCTCGTTGAGCAGGGAGTTGAACTGGGCCTTGTCGGCCACATAGCTGTAGCTATTGCCAAAGCGGGTTTCATCCAGGGTATGCCGAAGATCTTGGAGCAGGGCAGACGGACTGTTGTAGCTCGCCGGGTTGGCCCCGTCGGCCACGAATTCCGCCCACAGGTAGGTGTCACGTAGCTGGTCGTAAACGTAGGCGTTCTGGTTGACCACTTGGCAGTCGTCCCCGCCCCCACAGGCCGTCAGCAAACCGGCACCGAGCAACAAACAGGTCAGGCGTGGCTTCATTCGGAACACTCCAGGCCGCGGCGCATCGGGCGACCGATGTGGATTATCAGGGGCAGACTATCGTTCACGCGCGAGGATGTCGGCAAATGCCACCTCGACTGTCGGATAGGCGAACGCGAATCCAACGGCCTGCGCAGCCGCCGGTACGGCGCGCTGGCCCGTGAGCAGTAGGTGCGCCATCTCGCCCACCAACAAGCGCAACATGAAGGCCGGCACCGGCAGTAACACCGGGCGACGCAGCGCGGCCCCCAGTGCCTTGGAAAAGTGCTTATTGGTCACGGGATTGGGTGCCACCGCATTGACCGGGCCTTGGAGGGTCGGGTCGGCCAGCGCCTGTTGGATCAGGCTGACCAGGTCGTGGCGGTGAATCCAGGCCATCCACTGGCGTCCATGGCCCAGCCAACCACCCAGCCCCCAGCGAAATGGCGGCATCATCGCCTGTAGCGCGCCTCCGCCGGCATCGAGCACCACGCCGATACGCAGGCGCACCACGCGTAGGCCCAGCGACTCCGCGGCCTGCGCTGCGGCCTCCCAATCACGACACAGCCGATGCTGGAATTCGTCGTGGGGCGGCGTGGTTTCGTCGACAGTCTCATGGCCCTGCGCGCCGTAATAGCCCACCGCGGATCCCGAAACCAGCACGGCCGGTGGGGCGTCCAGCCCGCGCATCCAGGCCACCAGCTCCTGGGTCAGACCCACCCGGCTGTCAAAAAACGCCTGCTTGCGACGCGCGGTCCAGCGTTTTTCACCCAGATTTTCACCTGCGAGATTCACGACCGCGGAGACCGGCTGGTGAACCTCGGCCAGCGTGTTGACCAAGCGGACCGCGGCGGGCAGGGACTGGCTCGCTTGGCCGGGGTTGCGCGTCAAGACGGTCACGGACCAACCGTCGGCGAGTAACGCGGGAACCAGCGCCGAGCCAATGAATCCGGTCCCTCCGGTGATCAGAACATGCACGACAGTTCACCATCCGAGTGGAGACCCAGTGTACGACGCCACCATCAGGCCGCGTCGCCGCGTTCAGCCACCCGGCTAGTCGCGCTCGATGGTGTAGATCAGATCACCCCCGGTCTGGCTGCCGGTTTCGGTCTTAAGCGTCCATTTGTCCGACAGCGAATAGCGCAGTCGAAAGCTTTGTCCTGGCTTGAACAAGGCCACGCCATAGCTGATGTACAGCTTGGGCGACAGATACTTGCCCAGCACCAGCGAGGCCTGGTCATTGGATGCGCCCGCCTGGGCGCCAATGCTGATCTCGTCCAGGCCCACCTTGTCCTGCAGGGTGTCCGCCAGGAAACTGCCCCCCCGGAGCCCCAGGGCGAGTGCGGCGTTGGCCAGTGCCGCCTGCTCGGTGCCCGAGGCGCCCGAGCGGCGATCCAGCGACCGACCCAAGACCAGGTACGACAGCTGCTCCTGCTGCGCCATAGTCGGGTCTGAGTACAGTTCGAATTCCGGCCGGTTCAACGGGCCGCGCACGCGCACACCCACCTCGATGTCTTCCGTGGGGTAGCGGGATGCCTTTACATCCAAACCGGGCTCCGTGATCGGCCCGCCGGCGAAGATCAAGCGGCCGCGGCGGATATCGAGGTTCTGGCCGTAGGCCTTGTACGCGCCGTCCACCAGGCGCAGTTCGCCGGTCGCCGTCGTTTGATTACCGGCTCGGTCGCGTGCCGTGATCTGGCCTTCAATGCGCGAGGTTAGGCCAAAGCCCTCGAAGCGCACGTCATCGCCTAGGATTAGATCAACCGTCGCCGTCAGTTGGATGGGCTCTTCAGCTGCCCCGCGCGCGCGGGGCCCGATGATGACTTCATCATCGCTGGCGCGAACCAGGGTGTCCGAATCACGCTTCTGCGGCGTGATACGGGCCGAGGGGACCCGCACGGCACCCTCTAGTGTGGCCTGACGGTCTTCTAGCTCAAACTGCAGGTCCGGCGTGACCAGGACACGGGCGTCTTCGGTGTTGTACGCCAGGAATCGCTCCCCGCTGACCTGCGCCTGGATGCGTCGTCGTTCGCCCAGCTGTGCGCGGGCGTTGGCGCGCACCTGGCCATCCCCTGATTTCGCCTGGGCTTCGATCGTCAAAGCCTGGCTCGGGTCGCCGGTCACCAGCACTTGAACCTCGCGCAAGTCGATCCCGGCGGCATCAATCGACGCCGCTGCATCGGCCAGCTCCAGGCGGCCATTGATGTCCGGTGCATTCAGCGCCCCGGTGAGCTGTAGATCGGCGCTCAGGCGACCGGTGACATCGGTGAGCGCATCAACGAGCAGGGCCACGAAGTCCAGGTTGCTCAGCTCGACGCGCAACTGGCCGTCCAGCGGGCGGTCGATCAGCATGCCTTCGCCCTGGAGACGGGCGTCCAGTTGCAGGCCGGCCGCCGTATCGTCCTCCAGCGGCAGGCTGAGCTGCGCGCGAGTCGCCCCGTTCTCATTGCGAATCGTCAGACCACCCGGCGCAAACGCAATGTCCAGCGGATCGTCGGGACCCCGGGTACCGATGAGTTCGATGGCCGAGGTCTTGAGGTCTGCGTTGAGCTGCTCCCGCCCGGCGTCGCGCTGATACGCGGCCTCGCCCTGCACCGCACCGCTCAGGCGTGTGGCCGGGGGTAACAAGGGGGTGATGTAGGCCAGATCGAAGTAGTCGATGGTGGTACTGGCCTTGATGGCGCCATCCGTTGCAGCCGCCTCCAGGCAAAGCTGACTGCGCCGGGTGGATTGCGGTGCGGCGGTCTGCTGTGTCGTGGCCGAGCGGCGAATGGGGCCCGAGGCAGCCGCTAGGCAGAGGTCGGCCACCGACCAGTCCGTAGCGCCGACATCCAGATACGCCTCCGACTCCAGCCTCCAGGCCGGAAAATCAACCGGATCAAGCTCCAACTCGGTGAGCTGGCCTTCCCAACCGGGCGCTTGCAGATCTACCGCTCCGGCCAGTCTCATCTTCAACACGCCTTCAGTGGTCTGTGTTTCCAGTTTGAGAACCATGGCCTCGGCTTCGCCACTGGCGTCGATGATCAGGCTGCGAATGCCAGTGGCAGCGATTTGTGCATCGGCCATCCGCAAATCCACATCCATGCGTTCACCGTCGGCCAGGTCAATATCCGCGGCCACATCGAGACCGGCCACGGCAAATTCCCGATAACCCAGGGCCTCGCCGCGCAGCTCGCCTTGAACACGTGGTGTTTGAGTCGGACCCGACAGTTGGCCGTTTCCGAGCAATCGTCCGGTGACGCCTGGATAAAAATCTGCCAGGTCCGGGCTGGAGATGCGCCATTGCAGGTCGAGTTGCTGAGCACTGGCACGACCCTGAAGCGAAAGCTCCGATGGGCCGGACTCCAGCGTCAGTTCTTCGATACGCAGACCCTCCTCGACATACTGAAGCCGTCCGGCAAGGTCGACGGGGCGCTCCCTTAGTTCACCCGAGAGTTGGAGACGGGGCACACGGACCACTGGCGTCTGGCGGGTGCCGGCCAGTTCGACCTGGACCTGCCCATTCACCGACCCTGGCCACTGCGGCAGCAGCACCGCCGGATCGAGCTGGTCCAGGCGCAGCTGCGCCTGGCCTTCGAGTTGCTGGGCAAGGGCCAGTCGGGCCTGACCAGCGATTTCACCGCCTAGTGCCTTGATCTGCAATCGCTCTAGCTGCACACGTTCGGGCGACAGCTGACCCTTGAGGGCGACGGCAAGCGGCTGATCTCTAAGCTGCCCCTCGACCCGCAGGTCCGGGATGGTGATCTGGATTTGCTCGCCTTCGCGTTCCAGCCGAATCGCACCCTCGGCAACCATATCGCCAGGCCAGTCAGCCAAGGTCGGGGAGAGGTTGGACGGGTCAAAATTCCGACCGGAGATGTTCAAACGGGCGGACAATGTTGGCTGCCAGCTGACACGACCGGTGATTCGGGTCTCGCTACCCGCCGTATCCAGCCGCAACGCATCCAGGGTCAAGCCCTGCGGGTTACCCACGCCGTTTAGCCGCAGCTCCACGGGTTTGAATTCAGCCGGAAGCACGGCGGTCTGGGCCTGTAGTCGCACCGCGTCGACCGGCCCCTTGGCCGTGATGGCTCCGGATTGTAAGCGCAGCTGGACATCACCGAGGGCCGCCTCCAATGGCCACGCCAGCGTGTCCCAGGCGATACGGGCATCGATTTGCTCCCGTTGGACCGTTGCCTGGGCCTGGAGCGTGGCCGGACGCCCCCGAGAGAGCAGATCGGCCTTGAGTGATGCTTCTAAGGCCGCCAGGTGACCTTCCACGTGAAAGCGGCCGCTGGGCGAGCGGACTTGCGGCTGGCTGGTCAACGGCCAACGCAACGCGTTCCACTGGCCTTCGAGGTCAAGGTTGAGACGCCCCAGGGTTTGCCGAATTTGGCCTTGCAGCTGTGTGGACAGATCGCTATCCGGTGATGCCAGATTCAGGGTCTGGATGCGCACCGCATTGTGTTCCAGCAGGGCAAAGGCCTGGGCCTGGAGATGACCCGTCAAAGGCGACCGGACCGTCAATTCCGAGATCTCCAGCGAACCGCGATCCCAGACACCTGCCATCGTCGCCGCATTGATCACCAGCGGTTCCGCACCTGGGCTGGACCGGAGCGTGAAGTTCTCGATGAAGGCGTCTTCGATGACCAGCGTAATCGGGGCGCGAAAATCCAGCGACAAGGCAGTGTCCGGATCCGCCGCTGGCGGCGGCGCGGGGCCACGCAGTTCGATATCCACACCCTCGGCCCCGAGCTGTGCAATCTGAACCTTGGCCACTGTGAGGCGGCTGGGCCGCCAATCCAGGACCAAGCGATCCGCCGTCATTTGCAGACCGGGTTGGTCAATGTCTACGCCGTGCAGCTCCAGCGGGCCGATGAGGCGACCTTCGACGCGCTGGACCGACACGCCTTCGGGTAGGCGATCCCGGAGCAACGACCAAAGCGATGCCAGCCCCGCTTCCGTGGTGAACAAGAAGAGCAAAGTAAGGGCCAACAGGCCGGCCAACGTGGCGGGCAGCCAACCCAAGGTCCTGATCACCCGGCGCATCAAAGTCCTGCCCTCACGCCGATGTGCAGGCGCGCCGCCCGGTCGGGGTCATCGAATGGATGGGCTACGTCGATGCGGATCACGCCTACGGGAGACCGATACCGAAAACCCACACCTGCACCATAGACAGGCTCAGGAAACCCGTCATCGTCGGCGTTACCGGCGTCGACGAAGATGGCCGCGCCCATGTTGCCGCGAATCAGGTGTTCGTATTCAACAGACCCGGTGAGCAGAAACTCGCCCCCGATGACCCGGCCTTCGTCGTCCGTCGGACCAAGGGATTCGTAGGCATAACCTCTGACGCTGTTGTCACCGCCCGCAAAAAACCGTTCCGATGCCGGCAGGCGGGAGAACTCATCGGTCCAGCTTCCGCCCACTTCGCTGCGTAGCAACAAGCGACCACGGCTCAACACGGGCAATACGCCTTGGAGCCGTAAACGCGACTGAATAAAGTTGGTATCCGACAGCAGGGTTCGTTCGGCGCCATGGACATCAAAAAAGGCACTCCACCCGCTGCGGGCAAACACGGGGTCGGACAGCTCCGTCCTGCTGAAACTCACGCCTGGGGTGAAGAGCACGCTAAAAGTTTGCTGATCGGACAGTTGAAAATCTTCGCGCACGAACTGCAGGTAATAGCGTCGTTTCCAGTCGCCCAGCTGCCAGTTGCGAGCCGCCTCTAGGCGCAGGGTTCTACGGTCGCCATCCTCCAGCCGCTCGTCTTCGACACCGGCCGAAAATGTCAGGGATTCACCCGGCACATTGCCAACGGGCACGAGATACTGCGTCGTCAGCGTGTTGATCACTTCGGAGACCTGAAACGACAGGTCCAGCTGGTGCCCACGACGGTTCAGGCGTCGCCATTCCGCCCCGGCTGTCAGGCGGGCCCCCGTGTCCGTTCCATAACCCACACCGGCTTCATAACGCTCGGACGGCCTGGGCACCGTCTCGATCACCACGGGAATCCGATGGTTGACGGCATTGTCCTTGTTGGCATCGACTTGGACCTGGTTGAAATAGCCCAGGTCGGCCAGATCCAGTTGCAGGTTCACCAAACGCGACGGATCGAAGCGTTCGCCAGGCGCCACCTTGACGTAGCGCGTCAGAAAATCGGGGTCCAAGATGTCCTGGTTGATCTTGATCTCGCCAAATTCGTAGGCGTTTCCGCTGCTCAGGATCAGAGCAACATCGGCACGGTTAATCGCCGGATCCACCGCCAAGCGCGCCGTTTGATACTGCGCATCCAGGTAACCCAGTTCGTAAGCCTTGTCACGAATGGCGGCCTTGGTCGACCGGTAAAGGTCGTGTCGCAACGGCGCATCCGCCTTGATCTCGCTGGCCTGTACGACGTTGCGTAGCGCTTGCTCCCGAGAACCCGGACCCGAAATTTCGATACGGATGTCACGGAGCGTAGTCAGCGGTCCCACGTCGACCGTATAGGTCGCCTGGTAGCCCTGATCGGTGGGGACCAGTTCGGATCGGATCACCGGGTTGTAATAGCCGAAAGGCCTCAGCGCATCGCGAATATCGGATTCGGCGCGACGATGCAGCCGACGGATGGCGCGAGCGCGCGTCTTGTCGTCGTTTTCGAGCTTTCTGATGCCGAGAAAGCCGTTTATGTTGTTGCGTATGGCATTTTCCTGCACACCTTCCAGTTGGACTGAAACCGTTGCAGCCGACGCACAGAAGCCAGCCAGGATCAGGCCTGCGGCGATGAACGGTTTACAATAACGGGTAGCGTTTGCAGGCATGCCTGACCTTGGTCGTCCGTTCCTCGGACAAGTTCCATGATTGTTTGCCAAGGCTTAGTCATTATACGGGCCGTCGCCCTTTCTCCGTCTGGGGTTGTTCATGAAAATCGGTGTACCCAAGGAAATCAAAGCCCGTGAATATCGCGTCGGTCTGACGCCTTCGGGCGTGCGTGAACTGACCAGCCGCGGTCATGAGGTGGTGGTCGAAACCATGGCCGGCGACGGCATTGGTTTGAGTGACGAAGCCTACGAGCAGGCAGGTGCAGTCATTCTGGCCGACGCCGATTCGGTCTTCCAACAGGCCGAGATGATCGTCAAGGTCAAGGAGCCACAACCTGACGAATGCCGAAAGCTACGAGATGGACAGGTTCTGTTTACCTACTTGCACCTGGCCCCGGACCCGACTCAAACCGAGTTGCTGGTAGCCTCAGGTTGTACCGCAATCGCTTACGAAACCGTCACGGACGACCACGGCGGCTTACCCTTGCTACGGCCGATGAGTGAAGTGGCCGGCCGCATGTCCATCCAGGCGGGTGCACATGCCTTGGAGCGGGCGCAGGGCGGTAATGGCACCCTGATTGGAGGCGTGCCCGGCGTCGCGCCGGCCAATGTTTGCATCATCGGTGGCGGCGTGGTCGGTTACAGCGCCGCGCGCATGGCCGTGGGGCTGGGCGCTGATGTCAATATCATCGACCGCTCCCTGCCACGGCTGCGGGAGTTGGACGAGTTGTTCCAAGGTCGCATGACAACGCTGTTTTCAACGGCAGATGCTCTGGAGCACAGCATACGGAATGCAGATCTCGTGATCGGCGCAGTGCTGCTGCCCGGCGCGGCAGCACCTAAGATCATCACGCGGGACATGCTCGGTTTGATGCGTTCACGGGCGGTCATCGTGGATGTAGCCATTGATCAGGGTGGCTGCACGGAAACCTCGAAAGCCACCACGCACGATAACCCGACCTATGTGGTCGATGACGTGGTGCATTACTGCGTCGCCAACATGCCCGGCGCAGTCGCCCGGACATCAACCTTTGCGTTGACGAACGCCACCTTGCCGTTTGTTCTCAAGCTCGCCAACCAGGGTTACAAGCAGGCATTACAAACGGATCGCCACCTGCGCAACGGTTTAAATGTTCACCGCGGCAAAATTACTTGTCAGGCTGTAGCCGAGGCGCTGGACTACAACTATGTGCCTGCCGATGAGGTGTTGTCGCAGGCCGCTTGATCAACCGCAAGTATCCCGGCTGATGCTGGCATCGTAAGTTGTTGATATAAAAGAAAAAGCCGCCCGAAGGGGCGGCTTCTTTCATTCTGCGGGGAAACCCCTGCTAAACGTCTAGATTGCCAACCAGCAGCGCGTTGTGTTCGATGAATTCGCGCCTTGGCTCGACATGATCACCCATGAGTGTGGTGAAAATTTCATCAGACGCAACCACGTCCTCAATGCGAACCTGCATGAGTCGACGCGTCTCGGGGTCCATCGTGGTCTCCCACAGCTGATCAGGATTCATCTCACCGAGACCCTTGTACCGCTGGATATGCAGTCCGCGACGGGCTTCCTTCATCAACCAGTTCAGCGCCTCGCTGAAGTCACTGACCTCGGTCGACTGCTGGCCGCGGGTAACGGTCGCACCGCTACCGACCAGGCCCTGGAATCGCTCACCCAGCTGGCATAGCTCTTCGTACTCTGGCGATGCAAAGAACTCGGCCAGCCACTGGCAGGCATGCGGGACACCGTGGCTGTAGCGCACGACTTCCAGATACGCCCGACCGTCGCGAACAAACTTCGCCGTATAGCGATGTTCGCTGTTCTCGAACTCATCCAGGATGGCCTGCATAGACGCGGCCCAGGCATCTGAAGCGTCTGCATTCTCCAAGTCTGCCGCGGACAGTCGAGGCAGCCGCATCATGGCTTCCAGCGCCGCGCGTTCATAGCGCCTGGCGAGCCGGTCCACCAGTGCACGTCCTGCCAGGTGATCCCGGGACAGGATTTCCAACTCACTGGGGTGAATCGGCGGGGCATCAGGGCCCACCCGCAGTTCTGCGCCATTGAGCGCGGAGTTCAGCAGGTAGGCGTTCAGCTCCGCATCGTCCTTGACGTAGGTTTCCTGCTTGCCAGCCTTCACCTTGTACAGGGGCGGCTGGGCAATATAAATGTGTCCACCCTCCACCAGCACATACATCTGGCGGTAGAAAAACGTTAACAACAGCGTCCGAATATGCGATCCATCCACGTCGGCATCGGTCATGATGATGATGCGTTCGTATCGCAGTTTTTCGGGATCGAATTCGTCGCGCCCGATCCCGCAACCCAGGGCGGTAATGAGCGTGCCAACCTCTGCGGAAGACAGCATCTTGTCGAAACGCGCCTTCTCCACGTTCAGGATCTTGCCCTTTAGTGGAAGAATGGCCTGGAACCGACGATCACGCCCCTGCTTGGCAGAGCCACCGGCCGAATCGCCCTCGACCAGGAACAGCTCGCATTTGGAGGGATCCTTTTCCTGGCAATCCGCCAGCTTGCCAGGCAAACCGGCCACATCAAGCGCACCTTTACGACGCGTCATTTCCCTTGCTTTGCGAGCAGCCTCGCGGGCCCGTGCAGCCTCAACAATCTTCTGGGCCACGGCCTTGGCATCCCGGGGGTTCTCCAGCAAGAAGGTGTTGAGGTGCTCGGCCATGGCCGATTCCACTGCGCCCTTAACCTCCGACGAGACCAACTTTTCCTTGGTCTGCGAAGAGAACTTTGGATCAGGCACCTTCACGGAGATCACCGCGGTCAACCCTTCGCGCGCATCATCACCGGAGGTCGCCACCTTCTCCCGCTTGGCCAGCCCCTCGGCTTCGATATACCCGTTCAAGGTACGGGTCAGCGCGGCGCGAAAGCCGGCGAGATGCGTCCCGCCATCCCGCTGGGGAATATTGTTCGTGTAGCAAAAGACGTTCTCCTGAAAGGAGTCATTCCACTGCAAGGCCACTTCGGTGACGATCCCGTCCTTTTCACCTTCAAAGTGACAAACCACCTCGTGCAGCGGCGTCTTGTTGCGATTGAGATGCTCAACAAACGCGCGAATACCGCCCTTGTACTCGAAGACATCTTCACGCCCGGTGGCCTCTTCCGTCAGCCGGATCCGGACACCGGAATTCAGGAACGACAGTTCGCGTAGCCGCTTGGCCAGGATGTCGTAATGGAATTCGATGTTCTTGAAGATCTCTTCGCTGGGGTGAAATCGCAGCGTGGTTCCGGTGACGTCCGTGTTCCCGATAACAGCGAGGTCCTCTAGCGGCTCGCCCATAGAATAGGTTTGCCGATGGATGTGACCATCGCGGTGAATCGTCAGCTCCAACTTCTTGGACAGCGCGTTCACCACGGAAACGCCAACCCCATGCAGACCGCCCGACACCTTGTAGGCGTTGTCATCAAACTTACCGCCTGCATGCAGCACGGTCATGATGATCTCGGCGGCCGGTCGGCCTTCTTCTTCATGGATGTCGACGGGGATGCCGCGGCCATCATCCGACACGGAGACGCTTTGGTCAGCGTGAATGGTGACGGTGACTTCAGAGCAATGCCCGGCCAATGCTTCGTCGATGGAGTTATCGACGACCTCGAACACCATATGGTGCAAGCCTGTGCCGTCGTCCGTATCGCCAATGTACATGCCGGGCCGCTTGCGTACGGCTTCCAGCCCCTTCAGCACGCGAATACTGGAGGAGTCGTAATTCTTGGGTTCAGTGTCGGTCATCGGAGGGTCTTTCGTTGCCTACGTCATGTTATCACGGGGCAGCCCGCGCCAGATGTTCCACGTGGAACATCTCGGCAAGCTCCAAATCCGAGCCGGGCGCATCCAGCCAGGTCGAAATCCATTGCGCGCTGCCCTGTTGCAGTTGCGCCACTGCGCGGTGCCGCATCGCTACACCCCACTCAGCGGAGAAATCATCGATTAACAACAAGGGGCTGTGACCGAGCTGTTCAGCGACCAGTTCGACCTGCGCGGTCAGCAGCGCCATGACCAGCGCCTTTTGCTGTCCACGCGAAGCTTGATGACGCACCTGCCGCCCGCCTAACTGCAGCCGAATGTCCGCACGGTGAGGTCCGACCACGGTGTAACCCGCATCGAGCTCACGAGACTCTGCATCCTCTAGGGCCTCACCCAGCGCGGCGTGCTTGGGCCAACCGGGCCGATAACCCAACACGGGGTTCAGTTCATCGTCGAGCAGGTGATTGACCCGCTCCCGCCACGAGCACGCCAGTGCTTCGAGATGCTGGCGACGAGCCGCATCCACACGCTGTGCAGATTCGATGAATGCGGGATTCCACGCGCGAAGCTGTTTTCGGTCCCCACGGCGACACGCTGCGTTCCGCTGACGCAACACGCGCTGAAACTGTCTCCAGTTATGCAGGAAAGAATGTTCCACGTGGAACACTCCCCAATCGAGCATGCGCCGCCGATGCACCGGCCCCTCATCAATCAGCCTGTGCGCCCGCGGGTCCATCACCTGTATAGGTAAGGCCCGCGCCAACTCCAGCACCGTGGCATCTCGCCGCCCACCGATTCGGATTTCGAGCCCGGCCCGACCGCGCTGGACTGCGTAGCGCGAGGCTTCGTTCTGGACTTCCACGGTGGCGACCACCAGCGCATGGTCTTTATCGTGTCGAATGACATCCGAGGGTGAACTCCCCCGAAACGACACGCCGCGGCTGAGTAGATATATGGCTTCGAGTACGGACGTCTTTCCGGTGGCGTTATCACCGATGATCGCCACGCCGCCGGGCGCGCTGGCCGCCGTTAACTCGAGCTGCATCCGGGCGTGACAGCGAAAGTCGGTCAACGCCAATGAGCGAATCAACATGCCGCGCTGGACAATCGACCGATTGCCCGTCTGATGATCGGTGTAATGCGCTTACAGCCGCATGGGCATGACGACGTACTTGTGCGCGTCCGTCCCCATTTCGGTGAGCAGTCCACCGGCATCCGGACTGCTCATTTCAAAGCGGAACGCATCGCCTTCCATCACGCCGAGCGCATCCAACAGATAGTTGACGTTGAAACCGATTTCCAACGGCGCCCCATTGTAATCCACCTCGATCTCTTCCTCCGCCTGCTCGTGCTCCGGGTTTTCGGTTTGCAGCTTGAGCAGACCGGGGTCCAGTACGAGACGAACCCCTCGGAATTTTTCGTTGGAGAGAATCGCCGCTCTAGCCAGCGCTTGGCGAATCACTTCTCGGTCACCGGTGAGCAGTTTGTCGCCCGCCGCGGGGACCACCTTTTCATAATCTGGGAATCGACCATCGATGAGCTTGGTCGTGAACAAGATGGTGCCCAGGTCGACCTGCAGATGGTTGTTCGTCAGCGACACGCTCACAGTCTCGTCCTCATCGGAGAGCAGGCGGTTCAGCTCCAGGACACCCTTGCGCGGGACGATGACCTGACGCTCTTCGCTGATTTCAAGTTCCACATCAACATCGGACAAAGCGAGTCGATGGCCGTCGGTGGCAACCGCGCGTAAACGGTCATGCCGCAGCGCCAGCAACAGTCCGTTGAGGTAGTAACGAACATCCTGTTGCGCCATCGCAAACATGGTGCGATTGAGCACCTGGCGCAACGCGAGATTCGGTATGGAATGACGATCCGCCGAATCGATATCACCTAGCGAAGGAAATTCGCTGGCCGGCTGCGTCGCCAGCGTGAATCGGCTTCGACCAGAGCGAACGATGAACTTCTGCTCTGAAAGCTCAGCACGAATGACGGAACCTTCCGGCAGTCCACGACAAATGTCGAACAGCTTCCGGGCCGGCACGGTGATCGCACCGGGCTGATCGACCTGCGCCTGGACATGGCTGACCAACTCGAGTTCCAGATCGGTACCGGTCATGCGCAGTCCGGTCTCCGACGCTTCGATATGGAAGTTCGACAGGATCGGCATGGTCTGCCGACGCTCGATCACGCCGATGACGGCCTGAATGGTTTGCAGGAATGACCCACGATCGATTTCGAACTTCATGTCTGGTCCCCGAACTCCATCGGCAAATGACTATATAGAAGTATCTTTTAAAGATAGTAGTAGTAGTAGAGGGCGTGGCCCGCTGTGTGTAACACAGAAATACTGTTTTCTTTCAATGGCTTATCCACGCCCCGCCGTGGATCAAACACCTGGGGCAACGCCGTCGGATTCCTGTGGACAGAATGTGTGCGCAACCCGATTTCTCGCATTGTCACATTCCATCCCCGAGATATCCACATCAACGGCTCAGGGTTCTCAACAGGGCCTCATAGTCGTCACGTATGGCGCGATCGGCATCCTTGAGCTTCTGAATCGTGCGGCAGGCGTGCAGGACCGTGGTGTGATCCCGACCACCGAAGGCGTCGCCGATTTCGGGCAGGCTGTGGGTCGTGAGCTCCTTGGACAGCGCCATGGCCATTTGTCGTGGCCGGGCGATGGAGCGACGACGACTGCGTTGCGTCATATCAGACAGACGGATGCTGAAATACTCGGCGACGGTGCGCTGGATGCTCTCGATCGTGACCATGCGGTCGTGCACCGACAAGATGTCCTGCAGTGCATAACGAGCGAAATCGATGTCGATGTTCGTACCGGTGAACTGGGCGGTATGAACCAGGCGATTCAGTGCCCCCTCCAGCTCGCGGACATTGGAGCGGATGCGGTTGGCAATAAAGAACGCGACGGGTTCTGGGACGGCTGCACCCAGTTGCTCTGCCTTGCTCATCAGGATGGCGACCCGCGTTTCAAGCTCGGGGGGATCGACGGCGACGGATAGCCCCCAGGAAAAGCGGTTCTGCAAGCGGTCATCCAGGGCATCCAACTCTGCGGGATAGCGGTCGCAGGTCAGGATGATCTGACGATTGGCTTCGAGCAGTGAGTTGAACGTGTGGAAGAACTCTTCCTGGGACCGCTCCTTGCCTGCAAAAAAATGGATGTCGTCGATGAGCAGCGCTTCGGCCGTCCGGTAGAAGTTTTTGAAGCCATCCATCCGGTTATGTCTCACCGCCAGCACCATGTCATTCACAAAGCGCTCGGCCGGGATGTACACAACCCGATTGGCCCCCCGCTGGGCGGAGAGCAGATTCCCAACGCTGTGCATCAGGTGGGTCTTCCCGAGGCCGGTCCCACCGTAGATCAGCAACGGGTTGTAAGACGTGCCCGGTGATTCGGCGACCTTCTGAGCCGCGGCGCGGGCAATCTGGTTGCTCTTGCCTTCCACAAAACGGTCAAAGGTGTAACGCGGATCGAGCCGACTACTGCTATGGGTGGAGTCCGTCTTGGGCGCCGCCGCTCGCCGGGGCTCTGCAGGCTCCGGTGCGGGGGCGGTTGGTTCGGATGAACCCACGCGAACCGTGACGCGCGGACTCTCTAAATCCACGACCTCGCTCCACACCGCACTTATGGTGGCAAGGTACTGCGCCTTGACGTTCTCCATCACCGGCCGGTTCGGTGCGATGAGTTCCAGGTTGCCGTTGTCAGCATGGGCGTGCAGCGGCCGCACCCAGGTGCCGACATCCGATTCGGAGAGCACGGATTCGAGACGTTCGAGACAGCGCTGCCAGAGCGCGTTTGAATCCACCAGAGACACCTGCGTCGTCGTAGAAATATCGGGCGATCGGACCCGCCAGTGGATGGTCCGAACAAGAGCTCATTCTTGCAAGCAGCCACCGGCCCGTTGAGCCCGAGCGCAAGCACATCGCTGCGCTGGCAATAGGTCCTTCGAGACCCCGGGCGCCGGACTGAACAGGGACCACCCCCCGGGTCACCAAGGGATGTTGCTGGGGGTCCGAAGGCGTCCCGGAGCGGGGGCCAGACGACAGTGATGATCCGCATGCCGAAGCGACATACGAGTCCGAACGCGACCGGGAACTGTGCCAGCGTAGTTATCCACAGCCAGGTTGCTTGATGCAAGGGCCTATTTTTCAGTACTATCCGCGCCCTTTCGCCCGCCCCGGGCACCTTCACGAGATTGAGAAAGATGAAGCAGACTTTCCAGCCGCACGCAGTGCGTCGCAAGCGTACGCATGGTTTCCGCGCTCGCATGGCAACCGTCGGTGGCCGCAAAGTGATTAAGGCGCGTCGTGCCAAGGGCCGTAAGCGCCTCACCCCGTAAGCCGTTCGGCTTTCCCCGGGATCATCGTCTGCTCAAACCGGACGAGTTCCGGGCTGTCTTTCGAACCGGTCAGCGTGTCCATAACCGCCATTGGATGCTCGTCGTAGCGCCTGGCGTAACGGGCTCCCCTGCGCGTTTGGGGCTGGCCGTGTCGAAAAAATGTGCCAAACGAGCCGTTGATCGGAATCGCATCAAACGCGTGACCCGAGACTGGTTCCGGCATGCCGGCTTACAAGGTGTCGATATCGTGGTGACCGGCAAGCGCGGTGTCGCCGACCTCAGCAAGCCGGAACTGCGTGATTCCCTGAAACGTCTACAGCGGCGCTTGGGTTCCTCATGATCCGCCTGCTGACGGGATTGATCCGCGCCTATCAACGCTGGTTGAGTCCGCTGCTGCCGCCGCGCTGCCGTTACACGCCGAGTTGTTCGCAGTACGCCATCCAGGCCTTGTATGCGCATGGTGTGGTGAAGGGTGGCACACTGGCGCTGCGGCGCATTGCCCGCTGTCACCCGCTGCAGCCTGGCGGTCATGATCCCGTGCCAGGCTGCGGGGCTCCCCCTCCCAACGATCAAGTGTTGCGTTAACACATGGAATCTATTCGTTTTCCGTTGATCGCCGCGTTCGCGGTCATCTGCTTCTTTCTGTACCAAGCTTGGCAACAGGACCAGGCGCCTGCCCCTGAGCCGACCACGGCGTCACCCATCGAATCGGTCAATGTCGAAGACGATGTGCCATCGCTGGCCGCGTCGCCGAACCGAGCGGACGACAGCCCGGCGGCACCGGATGTCGCCGCGCCGGTTGTTGAGGCCCCTTCGACCGATCTGGTCGTGGTCGAAACCGACGTCATGCGAGCCTACCTTGACCCGCTGGGTGGGAACTTGGTGCGCGTTGAGCTGCTGGATTATCCGGTGGAAGCCGATAGTGACGTGCCGTTGGCCGTGTTGCATCAAGGCAATCGCGGCTTTTTTGTCGTGCAAACGGGCTTGCTAGGAACCGATGCGCCGACGCACAAGGCGATCTACACGGCGCAGCGCACGCGTTATCAACTGAATGACGGTGACGAGTCCGTGCAGGTGCCCCTGACCTGGACGGGCGCCGACGGCCGTCAGGTCACCAAGACCTATCAGTTCGAAGCCGGGCGCTACGTGATCGGCCTGGACTACCAGGTCAGCAACCTAGCTGATCAGCCGTGGTCAATCAGTGCCTATGGCCAGGTTTGGCGGACGCCGGCTGATGCCGGTGGCGGCACGCCGTTCGTCCGCCAGTTCGAGGGCGCAGCCTGGTACGAGCAGCGAGACGGAGAGACCAAGTACCGGTTCCAGAAGGCCGATTTCGGCAAGATCGAAGACGAGCCCCTGGACGTGACCCAGACGGGCGGTTGGGCCGGAATGATGGAGCACTACTTCATCGCTGCGGTGATCCCACCGGCGGAGCAGACCGTCCGGCTGGTCACCAAGCCGTCGTCTAGTCAGGGATATCTCACCCAGTTGATTGGTGAGAAAACCGAGGTGGCGGCACAAGCCACGGCCAAGCTGTCGCAGCGCATTTACGTCGGTCCAAAATTGCAAAACCGGCTAGAAGATGTGGCCCCAGGTCTGCAGCTGTCCGTGGACTATGGCTTGCTAACGCCCCTGTCCGAGCCGCTGTTCTGGGCCATGGACAAAGTCCACAAGGTGGTGGGCAACTGGGGTGTGGCCATCATCATCATCACGCTCGCCATCAAACTGGTGTTCTACAAGCTGTCGGAGGCGCAGTACCGTTCGATGGCGAAGATGCGCAAGTTTGCGCCGCGCATTCAGTCCATCAAGGATCGCTACGGCGACGATCGCCAGAAGATGCAAACGGCGATGATGGATTTGTACAAGAAGGAAGGCTTCAACCCCTTTGCGGGATGCTGGCCCATGCTCGTGCAGTTCCCGGTGTTCATCGCCTTGTACTGGGTGTTGCTGGAATCGGTCGAGCTGCGCCAGGCCCCGTTCTTCCTGTGGATTCAGGATCTCTCCGCCCCCGATCCGCTGTTTGTGCTGCCGGTGCTGTTCGGCATCTCCATGTACTTCCAGCAGAAGCTATCGGGTCAGGCGATGACCATGGATCCGATGCAGCAGAAGATCATGAGTGCCATGCCGATTGCACTGGCTGCATTCTTTACGTTCTTCCCTTCCGGTCTGGTGCTGTACTGGTTCGTCTCCAACCTCGTGGGCATCGCGCAGCAGTGGTACATCTACCGCAAGCTGGATCATGAGGGTCTGGGCCGCAAGTAGGTCCAGCGTCCGCCGGGCGGATGTCTGCCATGCCTAATGGGCTTCGCCGTGCCCCCCTCCACTGACACCATTGCCGCCATCGCCACGGCACCGGGTCGTGGCGGTGTCGGCGTCATTCGCATCTCCGGCCCTTTGGCGGTGTCGGTCGCCGAGGCAGTAGTCGGTGATTGTCCGCCGCCTCGGCATGCGGCTTATCGTCGGTTTGTGGATGCGCACCGCGAAGCGATCGACTCGGGTTTGGTGCTGTACTTTCCCGGGCCGGCTTCCTACACCGGTGAGGATGTTCTGGAGCTCCAGGGCCACGGTGGCCCCGTGGTGCTCGATGCCGTGCTGGCCAGAGTGTTAGACCTGGGGTGTCGGGCTGCCGAGGCCGGCGAGTTCACGCGCCGCGCCTTCGAGAATCAGCGGCTGGACCTCTCCCAAGCCGAAGCGGTTGCCGACCTGATCGACGCCGATAGTCTGGCTGCCGCACGGGCGGCCCAGCGTTCCCTGTCGGGTGCGTTCTCTCGTCGCATCGACGCGTTTCGAGATGAGCTGTTGTCGCTGCGGACCTGGGTCGAGGCCTCGATCGATTTTGCCGACGAGGACATCGATTTTCTGGCCGATGGCGAGGTGGCGCGTCGTCTCTCGATTCTGTTGCAACACCTGCAGGAGCTCCGGCGCCAGACGGACCGCGGCCGGGTGCTGGCGGAAGGGCTGCGCGTGGCGATCGTCGGCGCGCCCAATGTTGGTAAATCCAGCCTGCTCAATGCGCTGGCTGGCCATGACGCCGCCATCGTGACGGAGATCGCCGGCACCACACGAGATGTGCTCCGCGAGCGTGTCGTACTCGATGGGTTGTCGGTGCTGCTGCTGGACACTGCAGGCATACGGGTGACCGATGACCCGATTGAGCAAATCGGGGTGCAGCGGGCCTGGGCCACGCTGGATGACGCCGATGTCGTGCTGGTCATGAGCGGTGACGGTCAGCCCAGCGCCATCGAAACCGATTCGGCATTCGAGCGACTCCGTGGTGACCCCCGGTTGCTGCGGTTACACAATAAGTGCGACCTGACGGCCGGCGTGGTTGGCCTGCGCGATGACGGATCCATCGGTTTGTCAGTCCTGCAGGGTCAAGGCCTGGATGCACTGATCAAGGCGTTGCAGCAGCGTGCGGGTTTAGAGGGTGGCGCAGTGGGTGAATTCAGCGCCAGGCGACGGCATCTGGATGCCATTGATCGCGCCTTGCAGGGCCTGGAGCAAGCCGAGATCCAGTTGAAGGTTCACCAGGCCCCCGAACTGCTGGCTGAGGATCTCGCACTGGCCAACCGCGTGCTGGGTGAGATCAACGGGCCGGTGGACACGGAAACCCTGCTGGGTTCGATCTTTTCCAGCTTCTGCGTGGGCAAATGAGTGCTGCCCTAGCGCGTCACCCGCACAAGCGTCAGGCCTTCGGATTCCAGTAACTGCAGCAATCCCGTCTGGCCCGGCAAATGTGCGGCGCCGACGATGACCAGCACGTTGTCCGTCCCTGCAAGCAGTCCCACCAGATCGTTCATCCAGCGCAGGTTGCGGTCGGCGAGCAAGCGGTCGAAGGCGCTGGGATGTTCATCGGCCATGGTGTCGACGAGCTGGCCCATGGCATCCAGATCGCCTGAGCGCCAAGCCTGGTAAATCGATTGCGGCAGATCATCGTAGGTCTCGAACTGGCTGAGTGTTGCGGCCAAGGTACTGGTGCTGCCGATTTCACCATCGCCGAGGCCGGTCAGCAGCCGCATGTGCTCGTCCGGTGTCTCGAGGCCGCGAATGGGCTTTTGATCGGCGATGGCCCGCCGGCTGAAATGTTGATCCAGACCATGCTCCGGCCGAAACCCGGCTTGCTGGTACGCCGCCAGTTCCAGCATCAACCCGACAAACCACGGCTTGAGGGTGTCGAGACTGAACAGTGGCAGACCGAGACGCTTGGCATGCCGGCGCACATCGTCGTACATCGCATCACCGATGCGCTCGCGTAGCGTGGCGTCGGTGTCGGCCTGGGCCGAGGCCAGCAGCAGGGTCTGATTGGTGGGTGACTCCAACTGCGTCAGATCGGCTTCCAGCACCAGCCGCGAGACATCGTCATAAACCCGCTCGTAGGCGGGGTGCAGCGGGTAGGCAGACTCGGGCAAGAGGTGCAGTGAACCGGCCAAGTACAGCCGTGAGTCCTCATCCTCGATCATCCAGATCAAGGGCTCGGCTCGCGCCGTACCCAGCAACAGCAGTGCGAGCAGGCCCAGCAGTCCGGCCCGAAGGCGCATCGACGTCATCAGGACGAGCCACCGACGAGCCAGCGATCATCCGCCGTGGTGGGTTCTTGGCCATCAATCCGCAGCGATGCGAAATCGAATAACGATCGGTCCGCGAGCTGCGAAAGCGCGATATTGCCCATGGCCTTGAAAATCGTTTCCACCCGCCCGGGCGAGAGTCGATCCCATTGCTGCAGCATCTGTTTGATGGCCACGCGTTGCAGGTTGTCCTGGGTGCCACAGAGATTGCAGGGAATGATCGGAAACGCCTTATCGGTAGCGTACCGGGCCAGGTCTTTCTCCCGGCAATACGCCAGCGGTCGGATCACGACATGGTCGCCCTTGTCCGACTTCAGCTTGGGCGGCATGGATGCCATCCGACCCCCATGGAACAGGTTCAAGAACAGTGTCTCGACCATGTCGTCCATGTGATGACCGAGCGCAATCTTGGTAAAGCCCTGCTCGGCGGCATAGGTGTAGAGCGCGCCCCGTCGTAGCCGTGAACAAAGACTGCAATAGGTCTTGCCCTCGGGGATCACCCGCGTCACGACCGAGTAGGTGTCCTGCTCCAGAATCTCGAAGGGCATGTCGATGCTGCGCAGGTAGTCCGGCAGCACATGTTCGGGGAAGCCCGGCTGTTTCTGATCCAGGTTGACGGCGAACAACTCGAAGTCCACTGGCGCCGCAGCCTGAAGCGACCGCAGGATTTCCAGCATGGCATAGGAATCCTTGCCGCCCGACAAGGCCACCATGACCCGGTCGCCCGGCTCGATCATCTTGAAGTCTTCAATGGCCTGACCAACCTGGCGGCGCAGGCGCTTGGCGAGCTTGTCCGACTCGCGCTTGGCGCGGCGGTCTTCGGTGACGGCTTGATTCATCCGCGCATTATAAAGTTCGCTGGCGACTTCCTGTGGGTTGATGTTGCCGCTGATCAGCCGGAGCGCCGTGCCTGGCCTGTTTGCAGGCAGCAACTTGGCGGTGCGAATAAACCGGTGCTTCCCTAGCTCGGTGGTTGTTCAGTCCGAGTGATCCGATAGCACCGTGAGAATGTCGGGCAGCGGTCGCCGGGTGATGGCCGGCACCTGGGCATCGTCAGCGGGGTAACCAGCCACCAGCAGCACAAAGGGGCGTTCATGTTTCGGACGGCCCAGGATCTCCGTGAGGAATCCCATGGGGCTGGGCGTGTGCGTCAGCGTGGCCAGTCCCGCGTGGTGCAGCGTGGCGATCAGCATGCCGGTGGCGATCCCCACCGAGTCGATGGCGTAGTAGGTTTTTTCTCGCTGGCCATCGGAACCGATCCGGTGGCGCTCGTAAAACACGGCGATCAGCCAGGGTGCCGTCTCTAGAAACGGCTTGTCCGCCGTTGTGCCCAAGGGTGCCAGCGCGTCGAGCCAGTCTTCTGGCGCACGGTGTGCGTAGAACGCACGCTCCTCCTCCTCGGCCGCGGCGCGAATGGCCTGCTTAATCGCCGGATCGCCAATCGCAACAAAGTGCCAGGGTTGCTGATTGGCTCCGCTGGGTGCAGATCCCGCCGCACGCACGGCCTGCTCGATGACAGCCCGTGGAACCGGCCGGTCGCTGTAGTCCCGTACGGTTCGGCGACGGGACAGCTCATCCGCGTAGGCCCTGGCCCGTTGGATGAGTTCGTCCGGTTCGCGCTGCGCAAAGCCGTGTAAAGGGTGAGTGGGTGGTTGCTGTTGCTGACTCATGCGGGTTTCACCAGCGGGCGGCGTTGCCACCACAGTCGCATCGGCTGGTCCGGGCTGGGCGTCTCGGGCACGCAGCGGGCCAGCAGCAGGGACGCCGTCGCCATGCCGGCGCCGAGTATGAACACCCACGCAGGTGCGACCAGCCAGATGATCCCGAAACTGGCCGGGATGACGACCGCCGCGATGTGGTTAATCGTGAAGTTAACGCCGGCCGTACCGGCAATGTCGCCGGGGTCTGCGATCTTCTGGAAGTAGGTCTTCTGGGCAATGGCCATGGCAAAGAAGATGTGGTCCACGACGAACAGTGTCGCGGCCAGTCCGCCACTGTCGACCACCGCGTAACCCAGGAATACCGTGATCAGCCCGATGTACTCAATGGTGAGCGCGCGGCGCTCGCCGACCCGACCGATCCAGCGGCCGATAATCGGCGCCAGCCACCAGCTCACACCGTGGTTGACCAGATACAGTGCAGCTATGGCGGATGCCGAATAGCCAAAGCGTTCAACCAGCAGAAAGCTTGCAAACACCATGAAGATTTGTCGGCGGGCGCCGCTGAGAAAGGTGAGCGCGTAATACAGACCGTATCGTCGTCTCAGGATGAGTTGCTTGCGTTGGGGGCTTGGTGCTTCAAAACGCGGGAAGGCCAGCGCCATGAACAGCACCAGCAGCAGACAGGCCAGACCCGCCGTGGCGTAGATCACCGTATAGCTGGCCGCGAACACCTCTAAAAGCACCCAGACCACGGCATAGGACGCCAGCGAGGTCAGTGCGGCCACCGAAATCAGTTGACCCAGCACGGCGGGCGCCTCGGCTTTGCTCAGCCACTGTAGCGACAGCGATTGCTTCAGCGTCTCCAGGTAATGAAAGCCTACGGACATCAAAAACGTGGTGATCAGCAGCCCGGTCGTTGTGGCAAACACGCCGGTCACAGCGACGGCGCCGCCCAGCAGAGCGATCGCGACCAGGGCGAAGCGCTGCTCGGAAATCACGGCTAGAAAGAACACCGCGGTGAAGGCCAGAAAGCCCGGAATCTCGCGCACGGACTGCAGGACACCGATGTCCGATCCATCGAACCGGGCCATCTCGATGGCGAAGTTATTCAGCAGGGCATTCCAGGTGGCGTAGCCCAGCGGCAGCGCCACCGCCATCAACATGAGGAACAGACGTGGCGTGCGCCAATCGGTGGTGGGCGATGCGCTCATCGTACTTGGCAAAAACCGACGCGGCGGGCAATCATGGCATGCATTGAAACAACGCGCGGGACGCCATCATGGATCTGTTCACCATGATCACCATCGTGGTGATCTTTGGCACGACGACCGGGGCCATTACGAGCTACCTCAAGAGCCGGCAACAGCAACAGCCGCCGGCCGATGTGCTGGAACGGCTGCAAAAGCTGGAGCGCCGGGTGGGCGAGCTCGAAGCGGCGGTCACCAACGAAGAACGCGAACTGCGGCGCCGCTTCGCCGAGCTGGACGCCAGCGCCTGACAACGCAGGATCGCGGGAGAACCGGCCCGTTCCGTCTTGCCTGGCCTGTTCGCAGGCAGCAACTTGGCGGCGCGAATAGATCAGTGCTTCCCTAGTCAGCCGCTTGTTGGATAGCGTCCGCCAGCCGGCTGGCCATGGTCGCATCCAGGCCAACCAGTTGGATCTGGCTGGGCTGTGCCTGCTCGGCAAGCCAGGCGTTGCACTCGCGCACGGCGATGGGTAGCGCTGTGTCGACGGGGTAGCCGTACACTCCGCAGGAAATCGCCGGAAAGGCGATGGACCGCACGGCGTGTTCGGCGGCCAGCGCCAGTGAGTGGCGATAGCACTGCGCGAGCTGTTCGGCCTCACCAGCCGAACCGCCTGTCCAGACCGGGCCGACCGTGTGGATGACCCAGCGGGCCGGCAGGTTGTAGCCGGCTGTGATCTTCGCCTGACCGGTTTCGCAGCCACCCAGCTTGCGGCAGGCCTCGAGCAATTCGGGTCCGGCCGCGCGGTGGATGGCACCATCGACACCGCCACCGCCCAGCAGCGATTGGTTGGCGGCATTGACGATGGCGTCCACGGCCAGGGTCGTGATGTCGGCCTGCACGGCCGTTAGCGAGTTCACGGCTTGAACAGGGTCTGACCTGCGACGCGATCGGCGACCCGCGCGATGTTGGCCCCATGTGCGGTGAGCACAGCCTGTTGGGCGTCACTCACCTCGATGGGTTCCATGGTGTCGGCCGTGTGCACTCGCGCGTAGGGACCCCACTGCAAGCCGCCATCGGCGTAGTGGGTGGTGTTCTTCGGTAGCGGGACCAGCAGCATCCCCAACTCGGCGAGGTTGTTGAGCAGGGCCAGCAGGGTCAGTTCGATACCACCACCTGCATTGCCGTAGCCGCTACCGGTACCGAAGACCGCGCCCACCTTGCCGATACCGTCGTTGTTCATCCACAGGCCGGAGCAATGTTCATCGATGAAACGCTTGATCTTCCAGTCCGGTGAGCCCATGTGCGACGGCGAACCCAGGACCAGCGCATCTGCCGCCCGGACATCGTCACCGGTTGCATCGCCAGCGGCTCGCAGCATCGCGGCGCCGCCAGCCGACTCAACGCCTCGCGCCAGGGCCTCGGCGCAGGTCTGGGTATGTCCGTAGTCGGTTGCGTAGACGATCAAAACCTTGCTCATGATCGAACTCCAATGGAATACCCGAACCACGTTAGGGCATCGGAGCAGGGGATCAAACCGCTGAATCACGCAGATTTCTGCCTGGTTTGAACAAAATTTCTGATGGGGTCTCCGATCGATGGTTTGACAGCCTGTGATACCGTGAAAGCCCTTTATTTATCAGGATGTCCTGTGCAGATTGCAGAAAATACCGTCGCGAGCTTCCACTATGTGCTGAAGACGCCCGAGGGCGAAGTGCTCGAATCTTCACGTGAGGCGGAGCCGATGGCCTACCTGCATGGCACGGGTGGGATCATCCCGGGGCTGGAAGAGGAAATGTCGGGCAAGTCCACCGGCGACCGCTTCGAGGCCACCATCCCCCCGGAAAAAGCCTACGGTGAACACGATCCGGCCCGCGTCCAGCAGGTACCGCTGGCCGCATTCCAGGGTGTGGACAAGGTCGAGCCCGGCATGGTGTTTCGCGCGTCGACCGACGGCGGCGACATTCCGGTGGTGATCCGCGCCGTCGAAGGCGACACGGTTGTTGTTGACGCCAACCATCAGATGGCAGGCCAGACGCTGGTGTTCGATATCGAGATCACCGATGTGCGTGAAGCCACGCCGCAGGAACTGGAGCATGGTCACGTCCATGCGGGCGGCGCCGACCACTAGGTCGTCTCGCGATCGCGGACTCGCCGCTAGGACGAGTCCTATGACGAGCCGGTTGCAGCTTCGGGTTGCCGCCGGCTCGTTGCGTTTGGGCCGGGTTTGAGTCCGAACAGCGGGCGCAACCAGCGGCTACGCTGAATCACCGAGGTCAACACCCAGCAGCCCAGTAGGGTGCCGCCCAGTACGACGATGGGTTCAACCACCGGACCCAGCAACGCCCTGCCGGCGTAGTAGCCGATCACGACGGTGAGGCTTTGATGGAGTACATACCAGGGGTAAACCGATTCATTGGCCCAGCCAAGCCATCGCATTGGCCGGTTCAGCAGGTGGTGCGCCCAGGCCAGCATCACGAGCATCCAGGTCCAGCGATTCAGGTAAACGCTGAATAGCCAGGCCAGCCCTTCTGCCCCGCTGGCCTCGGTGTCCAGCCAGCGAGCCAACAGGCTGCGCATGGCAAAGCTCAGCACGCCAAGACCCAGCAGCCACCCCCGCAGCGCGGCCAGATGGGCCCAGAGGGCGCGATCTCGCCCGATGAGATAGCCGTAGATGAAGCAGCACCCAAACATCGCATGGGCGTAGCCGTCATCGATCAGGCTGTGACTGATGTAGGGAAACTGGGGGTACACCCAAAGCCCGGCCGCCATGAACGGCAGCAACGGAACAAGCACCAATGCCGTGCCCCGAAGCTGCACGAATCGTTCGCTTAGACGGTCGAGTTGAGGGGCCAGCGGGATGATCACCAAGGTGTAGAGCAGCAGGTACGCCAGGTACCAAAGGTGATTCCAGGTCACACCATTTTCCGCGCCGGCAAAGCTACCCGCGGGCCAGGGCCTCAGCTGCAGGTAGCGACTCAGAAACGCGAGATAATCCCCGTCGAACGCCTGATTGCGCAGGGCTTCCACATAGGCCTGGGGCGGCACCACAACCAGCATGCCGAAGAATAGCGGCAGGCCCAGGCGCTTGAGACGCTGGCGGGCCAGCATCGACGCGCTGCGGCCCCGGCGCATGAAATGCACCGCGAGTCCGCTGACGAGAAAGATCAGCGGCATGCGCCACTGGTTAAAGAAGACCATGACCGGCTCCAGCCAGGCCGCCGGATAGGCTGACTGCACATGCCAGTGCCAGGGCACATAGAACATCCCCACGTGATAGAGAATCAGCAGTCCGAAGGCGATGGCGCGTAAGGCGTCGATGTCATGACGACGCGGCTCGTGCAGGGCAGCAGGCATGGCGGCGAAAGCGAATCAGGGTTGACCGCCAGTGTGCGAACGGGGGCTGAGTCGCCTACCCCCGGGGGGCTGGGTGGCGACCTTGCTGGGGCCAGTGGCGGATAGGTGGGACGAATGGTTGGGACCCCGACCGCGGACCGGCTACCCTGCGCGCATGCTGCCTACGCTTGCCCAATACCAACGACATCGCCGCTGGATTGAAGTCGGTGGCTGGGGAGTGTTGTTGCTGGTCAACGCGGTGATGAACAGCCTCGTCGTCATTGCCGATCTGCGCCGTGCGGGGGATCCGCTGGCGGCCTGGCAGCCAGTGACCTGGGAGTTCACCAGCACCCTGGTCACCGCGATGCTGATTCCGGTCATTGTGATGTTCAACGCTTGGCTGCGACCGCGCACCCGCTGGTGGCAGGCCTTGCTGGCGCATGGACTGGCCACGGTCCCCTTCTGCCTGTTGCATGTGGGCGGCATGGTTTTACTGCGTGAAGCTGTCTATGCGCTGGTCGGTGAGGACTACGCCTTCGCACCGTGGTGGCGCGAACTCGGTTACGAGTATCTCAAGGATGTGCGCAGCTACTTTCTGATTCTGGCGCTGATCGAGCTCTATGCCCTGCTGCTGCGCCGATGGCAGGGCGAGGCCCGCATGCTGACCGACGATGCGCAGCAGCCACAGCCCGTCACCGATCGTTTCCTCGTCAAGAAGCTTGGTCGCGAGTTTTTGGTGCGCGTTCAGGACATCGATTGGATCGAGGCTTCGGGTAACTACATCACCCTGCATGTCGGTACCACCGAATACCTGTTGCGCGAAACGATGGCTCGTGTCGAACGTCGATTGGCTGCCCGGGAATTCGTCCGCGTGCATCGCAGCGCCATCATCAACCTGAATCGTCTAGTCGAGATTCGTGTGCACGACTCCGGTGATGGCGAGGCGCAGATGCACAACGGCGACCACGTGCCTGTCAGCCGTCGATCGCGTAGCGCGCTGAAATCGAGGCTGAACGTCTAGCCTCTGCAGAGTGACAGTGGATGCACTAGGCTGCGTCCTACCGTTTTCGGAGACACGTCGATGAAACCACGCTCGTTACTTCTGATGGTTGGCTTGCTGGCGACCGGCCTGGCCCAGGCTGGGCCTGCGACCCTGGAGGCCGCCGCCGCGGCTGATCACCGCACCGAGGCTTATGTTGCCCGCGATGCCGCACGGCATCCGGTCGAGGTGTTGGAGTTCTTCGGTGTCGATGCCGACGACACCGTGGTCGAGCTGTGGCCTTCGGCGGGGTACTGGACCGAGATTCTGGCCCCCTACCTGGCTGATTCGGGGCAGTACATCGCTGCCGTCTATGAGGTCGGCCCGGCCGACACCCCCAGTTATCGGCGCCGCTTACATGGCCGCTTGTTGGGCAAACTGGCCGACCAGTCGACCTACGGTAAAACCATTGTCACCACCGCCGATGCTGGGCAGTGGACGCTGGCGCCGGATGCCAGCGTCGATGTCGTGTTGACCTTCCGCAATGTGCACAACCTGTGGTGGGACGATCAGGCCGAGGCCTTCTTCGCCGCCGCGCATGCGGCGCTGGAGCCAGGTGGCGTGCTGGGCGTTGTCGATCACCGCGCCAAGCCGGATGCTGACCCGGCCGAGCTCAAGGCCAAGACCACCGGCTACATCCGCCAGGCCGATGTCATTCGCATGGCCGAGGCCGCCGGGTTCAAGCTGGCGGCCAGCAGCGAGATCAACGCGAATCCCAAGGATGACACCGAACATCCCCGTGGGGTCTGGACCCTGCCACCTTCGCTGGCCCTGGGCGACACCGATCGTGACGTCTACCAGGCGATTGGCGAGTCCGATCGCATGACGCTGAAATTCGTCAAATTGCTCAACTAGCCCGGCGACTGAGCGACCTATGAACTACGACTTGGTGATCTTCGACTGCGATGGCGTGCTGGTCGACAGCGAACGCATCACCAGTCGGGTGTTCTGCGACATGCTGGCCGAGTTGGGGCTGGAGCTGACCCAGGAGGAGATGTTCCAGCGCTTTGTTGGCCAGGCCATGGATCGTTGCCTGGTCATTATCGAGGACGCGCTGGGCCGACCGGCGCCCGACAATTTTGTGCCAGACCTGCGCGCCCGAGCGGCCCAGGCCTTGTTCGAGCAGGTCGAGCCGGTGCCTGGCGTAGTCGACGTACTGGACCGGCTGCCGGTGCCTGCCTGCGTGGCATCGGCTGGCGAACGCATGAAGATGCAGCTCACCTTGGGCAAGACGGGTCTTTGGTCTCGCTTCGAGGGCCGGATTTTCAGCGTCGAGGATGTTGAGCACAGCAAACCGGCACCCGATGTCTACCTGCTGGCGGCCAGCTCGCAGGGTGTCGCGCCGGCGCGATGTGCAGTGATCGAGGACTCGGCGGCGGGCGTCACCGCCGGTGTGGCCGCCGGGATGACCGTGTTTGCCTACACGGCCGATGTACCGGCAGATCGCCTACAGGCGGCCGGTGCGCATTACCTGTTCGACGACATGGCCGAGCTGCCGGCCCTGTTGGGTTTGCCGGCGCTGGCAACCGCCTGAACTGGATCAGCACCGCTGCGCGGCCGATCCCTCCCTTGAGTCAGATTTACCAGTTCGGACTGACTACACTCGCTGGCATCATGTTCCGATAACAATCGGAGGCCGCGGTGCGTACCGCGCGGAGCACAGATGCAGGGATCGTCACGTTGGATGATGGCCGCCATGGCGGCAGTGGGTGTTGCGACCACCGCGGGATGCGGTTCATCGGGTTCGTCTGGCGGAACGCCTGCACTGGGTGCGGCACCCGTGACCAAATTCGACTTGGCCAGCGGCTGCTATGTCCTGCAGGTCGACGGCCAGTATGTGCAGCGTGACGGCACGGCATATCTGGCGGTTGGAGACGATGCCACCACGGCTGAGCGCTTCCACATGCGCGCCGCCAACCTGGGGCGCTACCTGTTCTACGCGGTGGACGAAACCTTGATGACAGCCAGCGGCTCGTCGGTGAGTGCCACCACCGATCCCGCCGATGGTTCGGACTGGACCTTTGACGGTGATCAGGGCCGCTTCACCGCCAGCACCCTGGGTCAATCACTGGCTGCCGATGACGACGGGCTGCTGGTGCTGGCAGACACGCCAGCCACACTGCGCTTTGAGCCGACCACCGGCTGCACGGAGTACCCGGAAATGCCGGTGGGCATCGACGGTCCGACCTTTACGGGCCCGGCCGTCGGCCAACCGGTTCTCGGCTTCGCCGAGGTCCACGCGCACATGGGCATGGGCTCCGAACTCTCCGATGGCAGCGAAGACGTCGGTCCGTCTGCCGGTGGTGTGCTGTATGGCCAGGCCATCAACCGATTCGGTGCGCCCGCCGCGCTGGACAACTGCGTGCTGATGCACGGCCCCAACGGCACGCTCAGCGCCGAGAACATCCTGCTCGACGGCGATCCGCTGCAAACCCATGACACCCAGGGCTGGCCCAGCTTTATCGACTGGCCCAAGCAAGACTCCTTCCTGCACCAGCAGATGTATTACCGCTGGGTGGAGCGGGCCTATAAGGCCGGGTTGCGTGTCATGGTGGTTCACGGCACGACCATCGAGGCCCTGTGCAACCTGGCCAAGGCGACCTACGGCGACAAGACGGCCGAGTGCGAGGACATGATTACCGGCACCCAGCAGGTCGAGTTCCTGTACGACGTGCAGGACTATGTGGATGCCCAGTGGGGCGGCCCCGGTGAGGGCTGGTTCCGTATCGTCGGGTCACCGGTCGAGGCGCGCCAGGAGATCGCCAACGGCAATCTGGCCGTCATCCCCGGTCTGGAGTTTTCCAACCTGTTCCATTGCCGGGTCACCTTCAATCCGGACGGCAGCGAGAACAGCGACTGCACCCGAGACGATATCGACCGCGAGATCGACGAGGCCTGGGAGCTGGGTGTGCGTCAGGTCTTCCCCTTCCACGATGTCGACAGCGCGCTCGGCGGCACGGGGATCTTCAGCTCGGTGCTGAACTATGTCGGGTTCACCGATACCCGCGGATTCTGGAAGACCTATGACTGCCCGGACGGCGGCGAGGGTGAAACCTATTTCTACGATGCGGGGGCCGAGCTGGAGTCCGGCGCAATCACCCAGTTCAATGATCCGGTGACGCAGCTGATCATGGATCTGGCGCAGGGCCAGTTACCGGTTTATCCGCCCGGCCGCCAGTGCAATGCCCGTACGGTGACGGAGCTGGGTGAATACGCCATCGAGCAGATCATGAAGAAGGGCTTCGTGCTCGACATCGATCACGCCGAGCTGCTCAGCAAGCAGTACATGCTGGACAAGGGCGCCGAATTGGACCCGCCTTACCCGATGGTTTCGGGCCATGGCGGCCATGGTGGCATCAGTAATGACCAGGCCACCCAGATCATCCGTCAGGGCGGCATTATTTACCCGGCGTTGCCGCACGGGCGTGACTTTGTCGATTTTCTCGCCAAGCTGAAGCCGATCTGGGAGGCCTCCGGCACCAGCCGGCCGTTCGCCGTGGGCTACGGCGCCGATGCCAATGGCCTGCGCACCTTGCCGCAGTCACGCGGGGCCAGTGCCGAGCCCATCGTCTATCCGTTCACGCTGTTCCAGGGCGAAGGCTGGGGACCCCAGTTCGCCGAGGCCGGGATTGCCCCGTTGCAGGTGGACCTGCTGTCCATCCCCGGTGGCAAGCAGTGGGTCATGGATGAGGAAGGCATGTCGCACTACGGTTTGGTCGCCGATATCGTCGAGGGCATCCGGCTCGAAGGTGGTGAAGAGGCGATTACCGCGCTGTACAACTCGGCCGAGGCCTATCTGCAGCTTTGGGAGCAAACCGAAGCGGCAGCCGCGTCCGCGCGTGCGCAAGCGGATCGCCATTAAGCATGGTCGCTTCTTGATGCGAGGCAAGCCGGCAACGTGCTAGGCGCCGCCCCGCCGGCCTGCCTGGATCGCGCAGGCCGCATGCGTTGTTTCTTCGGGATCGGGTTGCTGCTGGGGGCGGTGTGGCCTCTCGCAGCCAGCGCCCACGGTTTCGGCCGGCTCTACAACCTGCCGGTGCCGTTCTGGCTTTACGCCTGGGCGGCATCGGCTGCGTTGCTGGTCTCGTTTTTGCTCGCGCTCTATTTCGTTCGCCGTCCCGAGGGGCCGGAACCGGAACCGACGACACGGACGATCCGTTCGACGGGTGGGTGGGTACGGCTCAAGTCCGTTTTGCAGGTCCTGAGTGTCGGCCTGCTGGTCCTTTGCATAGCCACAGCGCTGTGGGGCAATCGCGACCCGTATCGCAACTTCAGCATGACGTTCTTTTGGATCGTCTGCCTGCTGGGTCTGACCTACTTCACCGCCGTTGCGGGCAATGTTTACGCCTATCTCAATCCGTGGTCCATCCTGACCGGCTGGCTGGGGCGGCTCTGGCCGGGCTACGCCCGCGGTGCTTGGGTGTACCCGAAATGGCTGGGAGACTGGCCCGCACTACTGCTGCTGCTGGCTTTTGTCTGGTTCGAACTCTTCGGCAGGGGCATACCGCGCCAGTTGGGATGGCTGGTACTGGTCTACACGCTGATGAACGTGACGGCGGTGGGTCTGGTTGGCCGGCAAGCGTGGTTCCGGCATGGAGAACTCTTCGCCGTGTACCTTCGCCTCGTTGGCCGACTGGCGCCGTTGCGGCTCGGCGGTGAGGACCACCTGCGACAGCCCGCGGCATGGCGCTGGCCAGGCGCAGGCCTGGTCCACAGTCGTCCGGCCCACATGGCGACGGTGGTGTTCATTCTGGCGATGCTATCGACCACGGCTTTTGATGGTCTGCGCGCAACCCAGTGGTGGGTCCGGTTGTTCTGGAGTGATCCGACTGGCTGGGTTGAAGCCTTGATGGGCCAGCGGCCGATGCAGAACATTATCGAAGCACGCCGCTGGTACCTCGCCTGGGAAACACTCTGGCTGCTGAGCCTGCCGGGCATTTATTTCGCGGCCTACGCGGGAAGCCTTCAAGTCGCACGATGGATGACCGGCTCGCAACGCCCATTGCGAGCGCTGCTGCTGGATTTTGCCTACCCGTTGTTACCCATCGCGCTGGCGTATCACGTGACCCACTACGCCACGCTGGTGCTCACGCAAGGCCGGAAGATCGTCAGCTTGGTCTCCGACCCCTTTGGCTGGGGCTGGGATTTGTTCGGGACCGCGATGACGTGGCGAGCGCCCTTCCTACCCGAGATGAGTTGGGTGTGGCATTCACAGGTCGCGCTGATTCTGATCGGGCACGTCGCAGGCGTTTACGCCTCCCACCGCGTCGCCGTTCGCGTGTTCGAGACACCCCGCAGCGCAGCGCTCAGCCAGATCGCGTTATTGGTGCTGATGGTCGCCATGACCGTGAGCGGGCTGTGGATCATTGCTCAGCCACTGACGGTCGAGCGCATGACCTGATACGGGTATGGTCGCAGGCTTCAAGAGGAGCCGGCACCGGTTGTTACGGCAACAGGCTGCGCGACGCCCCGCCAGTCGACTGCCCGCTGTTGGCTCGCAGGTGCCGACCGGCGGCCGGCCGACCCGTTTATCGCGGTCATTGTTGGCATTCATCCGCCGACAGAGCCGCCAGACGACTCGTTCCCCTCATTCCCTTCTCGAAACCGAAAGCTCGGTATGACCCGATGTGACTTCGGGTAGCCGGCTAGCGTGACCCGGCTCCAGTCGCCCAATGGTCTTCGCGGTCCTCGCCCGCGAAGGCGAAGCCCAGGGGGTCGATCCGCGCAGTGGTCAAACGCTCCGATCAGAGGGCCTATTTCGTCATCCGGTAGCTGACTTAGACACGTCAAAAAACGATCACGCGGCTGAAACAAACGCAGCCTAGCCTCCGACGGGCTCAGTGGGGTCGGCCACCGTCCAGTTCTAAAGGCCACCACGGGATTTTTTCGGAGGATGCATGAGTAATTCGACGTTGATGCGAACGGTGGCCTGCGCTGCGTTCGCGGTGGCTTTGGCTGGGTGTGAAGGCTCAAACGGAACCAACGGTGCCAACGGTTTGGATGGCACCAACGGCGCGGATGGCGCGCCTGCACTGGTGACGCAAACCGAAATCGGTACGGGCACGGCCTGCACCTTCGGTGGCCTGCAAGTGGATAGTGGCACCGACGCCAATCGCAATGGCGCGCTGGAATCGTCAGAAATCGACTCGACCAACTACCTGTGCGAGGACGGTTTCTGGTTGCAACTGCTCCATTTCGCCGACGTTGACGGCAACGAAGCCACTGCACTGGACACGGTTGATGAATTCTCGGCGCTGGTGGATGGATTCCGCAACGACGCAACCTACGGTTTAGACACCGTGGTCGTTTCGTCCGGTGACAATGTGATCCCCGGTCCGCGTTGGTTTGCCGCCGAAAACGATACCGTGCGCACGCTGACCGGCAGCAATGAGCCCGGCCATGTCGACCACCTGTGGATGAACGCCTTCGGCGTGGTTGCGTCGGCACTTGGCAACCACGAACTCGACCAGGGCCCGGGCGAGTTCAGCGACGCTCTTTCCACCGAATCAAGAAACGGTGTCGTGTTCCCTGGTACGCGCTTCCCCTACCTCGCTGCCAACGTCGATTTCAGTGGTGATGCGGACTTGGCTCAACGCATTGGCGTCGATGGCGATGACGCCCGGCGGATGGGCGGCCAAGTCGCGGGTAGCGCGATCGTTCGGGTTCGCAATGAGTTCGTGGGCCTCGTCGGCGCTGCGACCCCGCAGCTTCCTAACATCACCACGACGGGCGCGCTGACGGTGGAGGGCAGCACCACGGCCATCGAACAGCTTGCCGCGGCGATTCAGCCACAGATCGATGCATTGACGGCGACCGGCATCGACAAAATCATCCTGCTCTCGCATATGCAGCAAATCAGCATCGAGCGCGCCTTGGCGCAGGCACTGACCGATGTCGACATCATCGTGGCCGGCGGTTCCAACACGCGCATGGGTGATTCCACGGACACGTTGTTCCCCGGTGATGCGGCCTTTGCGGAGCCCTATCCGTTCTCGACAACCGATGCCAATGGCGGCACGACCCTGATCGTCAATGTGGATGGCGACTACAAGTACCTCGGTCGACTGGTTGTGGCTTTTGACGACGCCGGTCAGATCATTCCCGGTAGCCTCGACGAGGCCGTAAACGGTGCTTGGGCCAGTACGGCAGAGAATGTGACGCAGGCCGGTGGCCTTCCGATGGAAGCCGTCGTCGCGTCGCGTGACGCGGTGCAGGGCGTGATCTTCGACCAGTTCGAGAATGTCGTGGGCCACACGGATGTGTTCCTGGAAGGCCGACGCGGTGTGGTTCGCACGCAAGAGACCAACCTGGGTAACTTGACGGCTGACTCCATGGTGGCCTACGCCGAAAACTGCACCGAACTCACCAATGTGATCGCGTTGAAGAACGGCGGTGGTATCCGTGCCGAGATCGGCAACGCGGTCACGACTGGGACCACCACAGACCTCTTCCCGCCGTTTAACGACGGGCTGAACGCAGACGCGGGCGATGTCAGCGAGGGTCACTTCCGGGGGACGCTGCGCTTTGACAACGGGCTTGTTGTCTTGGACGTGACCGGCTCCGAGCTGAAAGCGCTGCTGGAGCATGCGGTGGCGCAGACGGAACCGGGCGCGACACCCGGGCGCTTTCCCCAGGTGGGCGGCATTGCGTTCGGCTTTGATCCGGCGCTTGCTCCGGGTGCCCGCGTCACCGATCTGTGGGTGGACACCGACGCCGACAATACGCCCGACACCGCACTGTTTACGGGGGGCAGCGCACAGCCTGCGGCGAGCGACACGTTCCAGCTTGTGACCCTGAACTTCCTCGCCAACGGCGGCGACGACTACCCGTTCGACATGCTGAGCGCGCCCAACCGGCGTCAGATCTACAGCGGCGTGGGCTTTGGCGACCCGGACACGGCCCCGACCGGCACGCCGGACTTCCCCGTTCTCACCGCCTGTGATTTTGGCCTGCAGTCCGGGTTCAGCTACACCGGTGGCGAGCAAGATGCGTTGGCCGAGTTCTTCCTGATGAACTACCCGGACGCCGCAACGCCGTTCAACGTGGCGGAGACGGCCCCGGCTGACGACCGCCGGATTCAAGATCTCAGCGTGATCAACACGTTCATAGCGCCCTGATCCACTGAGTTCGCAATCTGTATCAGCCCCGCAGTGCTGCAAGCAGCATTGCGGGGTTTTTTCATTCTGAGTGCGCTCGACAACGTCCCGAACATCGAGTGTTCTGAGGCTCCGCAATCAGGCGTTCCAGTCGCCAAAGCACGTGGAATCCGCTCGGCTCGCCAGCCGTGGCGGCACTGCGACTCAAGGGTCGTCGACTGCAGGTAGCAGCAGGCTGTTTGCAGGGCGGTCGTCCGCTCGGTATCGCGACATGGAGACTCGCCCGTCGACCACTACGACGCCCTCGTTCTGCAGTCGCAGCCGCTGTTCGCCATGCAACGGATGATCAGGGGGAAAGCCGATGCGCCCATCCGCCCGCAGGACGCGATGCCAGGGCAGTTCTGCGTCGTCTGGGGCGCTGCGCAACGCGGCCACCGCGACACGAGCGCCGCGAGGAATACCGGCTTGCGCCGCCAGCTGTCCATAGCTCACGACACGACCGGCCGGGATGCGCCGCAGCGCGGCATGAACCCTGGCGTGCTGCTCAGACACGGCCACGATCAAACATCCTCGACGCAGGCCTGTAATAAATCCGGGTTGCCCGGGGACTATTCATGACGACCTTCCCCGACGGCGCAGACATGGAACACCTAGATACGATTGTGAAATTCTTAATGCTCGGCGGTTTTATCACGCTGATGATGTGGTTGGATCGTCGCTTCGATCTAGGCATGAATGACTGGGGTTGCGGCACGCGGCGATCGACGACAGACGATCAGGCGCTACGGGCCCGGCTCGAAGCGCTGGAAGCCGTGGTGACCGACCGTGATTTCGAGCTGGATCGCGAGTTCGACGTGTTGCGCCGGCGCGCTAGCTAGCCGCCGGGGCTGCGATCGCAGTCGCCGTAGGGCGGTGGCAGCAGGGCAGCCAGCGGAATGGCATCGGCCAGTGCCTGCATGCCCAGCGAGTTCGGGTGTAGGCCCTCGACGAAGTAGGGTTGGAACGGCTGGTTCGGGTCTAAGGGGCTGGCCATCGCACTGGCCACGTCGGCCACGGCATCGAAGGCTGTGCTGTCCATCAGCAAGGCATTGAGCGCGCGCCGCTCGGGTTCATCGGTGTCGACATCCCAGCCAAAGGGAACGGGCGGATCGTTGCGCGGCAGTATGGTGCTGACCACCATGTAGACGCCGGTGGCCTGTGCCTGCGCCGCCAGGTCGACGAGGGCATCGTAGACGGCGGTTGCCGGTACGCCGGCGCTGAGGTCATTGGTGCCAAGCAGCACGAACACGCTGCGCGTGCCCGCCCGCAACACATCGTCAGCAAACCGTTGGGTACCTGGCGGTCCGGCATTGCCGCCATCGCGCACAGTGGTCACGGTATTGCTGTTGATTCCCAGATTACGCACGCCCGCCGGTATAGCGGCGGCCTGCAGACGGCGGGCCAGAAAGTCGGGATACCGGTGGTTGAGGCCGGGCGTTGAGAAGGCGCCATCGGTAATGGAGTCGCCAAAGGTCGTGATCGCGAATCCCTCGTCGGTCTGCACCTGCAGGTCCGACAAGAAGAACCAGCTGCGTTCCAGTTGCGTCAGGGCTGCGCCGTTGGGGTCGGCCGCCACATCGCCAACACCGGGCGGGCTGACATAGTTCACGGCAAAGGCCTCGGCATGCCAGGTCATCGGTCCGCTGGGGCCCGACACATGAAAACTCACGGCCACGTCTGTGCCGGCCGTCAGCGCAAAGTCCACCGCATCGCTGCAAACCCGGGCACCGACCGGCACGGTGACCGATGGTTCGCCATTAAAGGCCAGGGCGGTTTGGTTGCTCACCGTGGGGCCGGCGACCACCTCGCCGATATAAAGACTGGTCAGGTGGAGTGGACGATCCCCCAGCGCATTGGATAGGCAGGCGCGGACCCGTTCGCCCCCAAGACTGGGATGCACGATCATGCGAAAGCTTTGATCTTCGGCCTGGTGATCGGGGAACTGGGCCGTGTACGGCGCCGCCCCCGGCTGGGTCAGCGGACCTGCGGGATAGGGCCCGTAGACGGCGGTTGCCCAGCTGCCAACCCAGTTGCCGCTGTCGCTCGTGGCCGATGGCGTGTCTGACGTGGATGCACCACAACCCGCCAGCAGCGCAGCCAGTCCGATAAGGGTCCCAATGGCCCGTCGATGGTGGCGCATGGGTGTCTCCTGCTTGTTGTGTTTGATCAGCCCAGCGTTTCCAATCGCTGCCGCCAGGCGCCGATGACAATCATGCGGCAACTGGCGATGACCACCTCTTCCGGCTCCCGGTAACCGGACAAGGCCCAGGCGCCGGCCGCGTAGATGATGGCACCGACCAGCGATTGGCCGAACAGTGCGTTATCGGCCTGCCCTGGGTCCAGCACACCAGGGGCCAGCGGCGAGGCGGCGGTGATCAACAGCGTGGCGAAGGCCTGGGAGGTCCGCATGTAGAGGCTGGTTACCTCGGCGCTGACCCCGAGAATCTCAGCCATCATGATCCGGGCGTTGCGGTCATCTCGCATGAATGCAAAGAAGGCCCGCAGTCCCGCATCGGTCTTGGACTCAATATCGTCATCCGCCTCGGCGAGCGCTTGCATTAGCGCCTGTTGCAGGGCCTCGGCCACGGTTTCATAGACGGCAATCAGCAGGCCCTCGGTATTGCCGAACAGCTCGTAGAAATAGCGGTCGGTAATGCCCGCCTGCTTACATACGGCACGGATCGTGGCGGCGCGATAACCCTCGGTGCCGATCAGTTGAAAGCCGGCCTCGATAAAGGCGGCACGGCGCTCGGCCATGCGGTCGGCGTGGGACTGTCCACCGTAAACCCGGCGGCTGGCTCTGGATCGGCTCATATCTATATTTGACGACACACGTCCTCAGAAGTAAAGTGACGACACTCGTCATCACTTCAGGTTCAGATCACATGAAGCAGTTTGCAAATAAGGTTGCGGCCATCACCGGCGCCGGATCAGGCATTGGCCGCGCGTTGGCCATGGAGCTGGCCGCGGCAGGCTGTGATCTGGCCTTGAGCGACATCAGCGAAACTGGTCTCAAGACCACGGCTGACCAGGCCACGGCGCAGGGCGTGAAGGTCACGACCACGGTGCTGGACGTCGCCGACCGCGAAGCCGTGTATGCCTGGGCCGATCAGGTGGTGGCCGACCATGGCCGCGTGAATCTGCTGTTCAACAATGCTGGGGTGGCGTTGGCGGCTCCGGCCGAAACCACCAGCCAGGCCGACTTCGAATGGCTGATGGACATTAATTTCTGGGGTGTGGTGTACGGCACCCAGGCGTTCCTGCCGCATCTGCGTGCCTCGGGCGAAGGCCATCTGGTCAACCTGTCCAGCCTGTTCGGGCTGATTGGCATGCCCACGCAGGCCAGTTACTGCGCCGCCAAGTTTGCCGTGCGCGGGTACACCGAAACCCTGCGCATGGAACTGGAGATGGAAGGCGCGCCGGTGAGCGTGTCCTGTGTGCATCCGGGCGGTGTGGCGACGCAGATCGCCAGCTCCGGTCGCGTGGATGCCGCCATTGAAGGGCTGACGGGTGCCTCGATTGACGCCCACAAGCGTCGGTCGGAGAAGGCCATCCAGACCACCACGCCGACCAAGGCCGCACAGATCATTCTCAAGGGTGTTCAGCGCGATGCGCGGCGCATCCTCGTCGGCCCCGACGCCAAGTTGCTCGACAAGTTCGCCCGTGTGCTGGGCGCGGGTTATCAGGCGCTGATCCTCAAGCGCTACCCGCGCGGCAAACAGGCCACCGCGACGCAGGAGGCCACCCATGGCGTTTGATGCTGCACGGCCCGAGGCCATCGACATCGATGTCCTGATCGTTGGCGCCGGCCTGTCCGGCGTGGATGCCGCCTACCGGCTGCAAACCGAGTGCCCTGACAAGACCTACACCATCGTCGAGGCGCGCGATGCCATCGGTGGCACCTGGGATTTGTTCCGCTACCCCGGCATCCGTTCAGATTCGGACATGAGCACGCTGGGCTTTCCTTTCGAACCCTGGGATAGCGACGTCAGCATTGCCGACGGCGACACCATTCGCCAGTACATCCAGGACACGGCGGCCAAGTACGGGATTGATCGCCAGATCCGCTTCGGTCATCGAGTCACCAGTGCAGATTGGAATAGCGAACAGGCGCGCTGGTTGGTGACATGCCAGACCGCAGGCGGCGAGCAGCGGTTCAGCTGCCGTTTTCTGCATGTCTGCTCCGGCTACTACGACTATGCCTCCGGCTACACGCCGTCGTTCGCCAACCGCGAGGCCTTCGACGGAACCATCGTGCACCCGCAGCACTGGCCGGAGGATTTGGACGTTGCCGGCAAACGCATCGTTGTGATTGGCAGTGGCGCCACCGCCATCACGCTCATCCCGTCGCTGGTCAAGAACGGCGCCCAGGTCACCATGTTGCAGCGATCGCCGACCTACGTGGTCAATCTGCCGCGCCGTGATGCCATCGCCGGCAAGTTGCGACAGCTGCTGCCGCAGCGCATGGCGGGCTCGCTGACCCGTTGGAAGAACATCTTGCTCAGCATGTATTTCTACCAGTACGCGCGGCGCAAGCCGGACAGCACGCGGGAAAAAATTCTGCACTTCGCCCGTCAGCAGCTGGGTGATGCGGTCGATGCCGATCTGCATTTCAACCCAAGCTACAAGCCCTGGGATCAGCGTCTTTGCATCGCGCCGAATGGCGATTTGTTCCGTGCCCTGCGCAAGGGGAACGCGAACATCGTGACCGACCACATCGAACGCTTTGAAGCCGAAGGCGTGCGCACCCGTGGCGGAGAACTGCTCGAGGCCGACATCATCGTCACAGCCACCGGCCTGAACATTCAGTTGTTTGGCGGGGCGACGCTCAGCCTGGACGGCCAGCCGGTCGAAACCGGTGAGCGGCTGATCTACAAAGGCATGATGCTCGATGGCGTCCCGAACATGGCCTTTGCCTTTGGGTACACCAATGCATCATGGACGCTTAAATGTGACCTGACGGCCCAGTACGTCTGCCGGCTGCTTCAGCGGATGGACAAACGGGGCGAGGCCGTCTGCATCCCCGAACGCCGCGAGGGCGTGGAAGCCGACGATATGGTCGATCTGGAATCCGGTTATATCCAGCGCGCCAAGGATTTCCTCCCCCAGCAGGGCACCCGGGCGCCGTGGCGTGTGCATCAGAACTACGTGATGGATCTGGCAGTGACGCGCTTCACCAAGCTGGATGACGGCACGATGCGGTTTCTTGCCCAGCCGAGCCGTACCGAGTCGCCGGCCAAGGCCGCCACCCAGGCAGCCTAACGGGCCCAGGTGCCAGGTCTTCGCGGTTTCGGCAGAGGTTGCTGCAGCTGACGGATTCCTGGCACCGGCTTCCCCATGCCAAGCTTTGACGTCGGTTTTCCGTAATGACGACGTGAAATCAAGCGTCTGCAGCCGGTTTTTCCAGGCATGCGGCTTGCAGAAGTCGGTTATTAGACACGCGCGACTGGGGAGCCGCCAACATGCCATCACGATTTGTTCTTCGCGAAGCTGCCGCACCAACGGTCCTCGGGCCGGACGACGGGGCCTGCCCCGAGACCCTGCTCACGGACGGCCGCTACATCCTGGAGATGATCGCCGTCGGTGGGGAGATTATCCGCGTGCGGGCCGAGCAACGGCTCGGGGATGAATTGCATGGCATCGTCGTCGGCGTACAACGCTACGACGCCAAGACGGCACGGCGGATGGCCGTGCCCGGCTCACGCTCGGGGGATGTGGAATCAGGCCAGCGGGTGCACTTCCTGCCCGAACACGTCCAGGCCATCATCGACGTAGAACTGTGCGCCGCCCATGACCGCCGCCAGGCGCAGCGCCCGACAATTCACGCACGCCGCAGCAGCGACCGCAGCCAGTCGCTGCGGTCCGCCTAATCGCAGACGGACCGGGGATCGCAGGCAGCAACTTGGCGGCGCGAGTCGGTCAGTGTTGCGCTAGTGCAGGCGAAACGCGGTTGTGGCCGGCGTATCGCTAGATCGCGGTAGCGCCGTGACCGCCTCCTGAGCGATCACAGCTCTGGAAGCGGTGTGATCAATCGGTGGGATGACATAAGCATCACCCGATTCCACACGTACGCCCCCGAACAAATACAGCAGTTCCAACGCCAAGCCTTCGGGTACGGGCTCGCCGCCGTTGAGCGGGCGAAGCGGCCCGACAAGAAGTGCGCGCTCCAGTGCATCGGGGTCATCGTCGACCACGATCAAATAGCTGGTTTGCGTGTGAAAGAGAAAGACGTCGGTGCAGGCCATGTCGGCCCCCGTGCATGCGGATCCAAGGACGTTATCGGCTGGTGCTGATCAAGCTTTAGCGACAACAAACGATCCCGCATCCTGCCCAAGCCGCTTCACCTCAGTCTGCGTGGACACACCAAGCAGCTGGCCACGGCAATCCTTCGCATCACGAGGCGTTTGGCAACACCACTGCGACACTCCCTGGGTGGTTAGAGAAGAAAGGCTTGCTAAGCAGCGTGAGCGGAGTCGGACGTTGCTGGCCTATGCCCTGCTCAACGACTCGCCGAAATGCAAAAGCTCATCACGATTATCAATGTGAGGATGAAAACCGGGCAGCATTGGAATCCAGATTTGGCCTGAATTTATTGACTTCCGACCATAGTCACTTGTTATGTGCGCGACCGACCTTGCCACCGAACGGGTGATTGGCTGGGATGAAACACCGCGAGAACAAGAACCGAATCCGGTTCATCGCGATAGAGCAAGCCGTGCGGGAAGGTCGTGAGCGGCCAGCGACGGATTTCGTGCTCCAGTACTTGCATCGCTTGGGGGTTCTCAGCGGCGCCATTGGCTGCGGTCTCAACCGCTGCTTGGAATTGGCGTGCGAGTTCGGGATTGATTTTCCGGTAGTAGGACTTCTCGCGCCGGATATCCTCGCGCGCAGCTGGCAAGAAGCTGATTGCCTTCAATGATCATCTTTCCGAAGTTCCGAGAACACGTCCGCGGCTGGAATCGCCTGAACTTCTCCGCGTTGATACGCGTCGTAGCGGCGTTGAGCTTCGGCTAGCCAAGCGCGTTCGACTGCCCGGGGATCGCCGCCGGGGCGCTCCTCAATGCTTTCCAGGAGATGGACAATGAGCCGCGCACGATCTTCAATCGGGAGAGAAAGTGCGTCGTTTTCAATAGCGTCAGCGGAAGCGGCCATGGCGATTCTCAGGCAATCCAGAACACAGACCTTACTCTACCGCTAAGACGCTCGGACGCGAAGCTCCGGAGCTAGCGGAAAGCACATAACGCCCGCCATGAGGGACATATTTGGAGTGGAGCGCGAAGCGCGTAACGGAAAATATGCCCCTCTCCATGGCGATGTTAGGCGGCATCTTCTCTGGCTCGCTCTAACTCTTCGATGAAGGCCGGTTGATCCTTTGGCGAGATCATTAATTCCTGACCGCGGCCGTACTTGATGTGAAGGCGATCAAGCGACAGTGCCGGGCTCGAAAGTGGATTGCGCGTTGGCTCGACCGATGAAATTTCGCTGAGCGGGACCTTCCATTTGAATGGCCCGCTTTGGACAAGAAGTCTTTCGCTGCCTATGGTGTATTTGGTTGACGTGAGTAGCCAGACAGGCAGGCCTGCTCCGATGGCAGCAATGAATGCACCAATAGCGATGGCAAATACAGACTTCGTTACGAGCGTTGCGCCGGCAGCAACCAGTGCCACACCCGCACTGACGAGCAAAACCACGAGCAGCCAAGTATCAATCTTGGACGTGTACACGGAATCAATCATTTCATTTACCGCCTAACGCCTGCCTTCAGCCGCCCATTTGGAGCGAATGACCGAAGGGAAGTAGTGGAAAATGGGTCGGCTGCAAGGCATTGTTGGACGTCAATCGGTGGCCGCTGCCATGAGCGCGCTGCGGTGTTTTTGATTCATAAATTGGAAGGCATTGGGACACCTTTCCTGAAGCTGAGCGAATGCTTCAGCGCAGTAGTTCCGTTCCTGTTTGCTCTTAGATTCGTACACCCCATCAAGCACAGTCAGTTCAGGACCAAAATAGCGAGCTTTTGCAATATCACGGAGCGACGACAGTTGATCGCGATTCGCCTGCGTGGCACAGGCGAAAACTCCAAACTCCTTCATCCGATAAAAGTCGGCAGGTTTGTCCTCACACAGCGGATCTGCAGAGATCATGTCGGTTAAGGCCTCTGCATAGGCTGCTTGGAGATCAAGATTAAATGCCTGGTGATACACGAACACACCGGCGATACCTGCCAACATGACTACAAAGGCAACGATCGACCAAATTGGACTATCAAACACTGCATAGAAACCAATTAGTGTTCCGGCTGCGCAGTATAGTGCGGCCATCAGAAGTGCCAGCGAGACCACCGGTTTTCCGTTTATAGCGGCCAAAATACCTAATACGAGCCCGACAACAACTATCAACGCACTGATAATTAACCGAATCATGTTCTTGCTGACGCCCAACGCCGCCCATCAGCCGCAGCCCGCAGGGCCGCCCGAAGGGCGCTTTTGGAGCGAAGCCGCAGGCGTAGCGGAAAAAGTGTCGGATGCATTGATGGAATGGACTCCTCCCGCCGTTTTACCGGCATCTGTGTGCCAAGCTGGTGTTTCTGAATCACGAGCTACACCGACAGAAGGAGTCCGAGCATGCAATCTACGACGATTGCCGTGGATACGGCAAAACTGATCTTTGAGCTGGTGGTGTCCGACGGGCGTCGCGTTGTCGAAAATCACCGTCTGAAACGGTCTGAATTTCAGGCCTTTATCGTTCAGCGACCACGCAGTCGGTTTGTCATGGAGGCCTGCGGAGGGGCCCACCATTGGGCTCGGTTGATGCTCGCGCACGGTCACGATGTGCGCTTGCTCCCTGTGCCCTACGTTCGCGCTTATCGCCGTCGCAATAAGACCGATCGGGCGGATTGCATGGCGATGCTCGAAGCCGATCGCAATCCCGAGATTCTGTCAGTGCCCGTCAAAGAGGTGGATGCCCAGGCCATCCAGGGTCTGCATCGCGCCCGGTCTGCATGGATGGGTAGCCGCACCGCTCGCATCAATACACTGCGCGGGCTGTTGCGCGAGTTTGGTGTCATCTTGCCACTCGGTGCAAAAGTCGCGGTCAAACAGATGGCCGCCGCCATTGACGATCCAGCCGTCCCTGACCTGCTGAAGATCACTCTGCTAGAGCTGCTGGCCGAGGTGCACGACCTGGATGACAAGATCGCCCGTGTCGAGCGCCAGCTCGCTGTCGTGGCACGCCAGACGCCGGCCGTGCGATTGCTGCAACAAATACCAGGAATCGGGCTGCTCACATCCACCGCGCTATACGCCAGTGCCGGTGATCCCAAGCACTTCCAGTCAGGGCGGCACCTCGCTTCGTGGCTGGGGCTGACGCCAAAAGAGCATTCAAGCGGCTCTAAGCGACACCTGGGCGGGATTAGCAAGCGTGGCGACAAGTACGTCAGAACGCTGCTTATCCACGGAGCGAGAACGGTTTTACTCAGTGCTAGGCGCAACCAGAACGCGGGCAGACCCCTGAGCCCGCTCCAGCACTGGGCGCTGGGCGTGCAGGCGCGATCCAATCACAACAAAGCGGCCTGTGCCGTGGCCAACAAGCTGGCTCGGATCGCCTGGGCGAGCTGGGCGA